>DATLWP010000143.1:0-3467 GCA_035576265.1 Candidatus Polarisedimenticolia bacterium | reverse complement strand
GAAGAAGTTTCCTGATGCCCGCCAGCACGCCGAACTCGTATTAAAGGGCGACCCGCGGAACGCCCAGGCTCAAATCTTTGTGGCCAACGCAGACGCGGAAGAGGGAAACCTGTCGAAAGCACTCGAAGAAGCGCAGAAAGCCGTCGACATGGATGTAAATCGGGCTCCCTCCTATTTGAGCCTTGCCCTGCTGCAGGAGAGGAATCAGGATGCCCCTGCAGCTGAGCGCTCCCTCCAAAAAGCGCTGGCGCTCGACCCGAAATCCACGCCGGCAAGACTAGCCCTGGGTTACTTATACGAGAATCAGAAGCGTTGGGACGATGCCGAAGAACAATTTCGAGCGGGCTTGACACTCGATCCGAAAGATCCGATATCGAGTGCCGCGCTCGCCAGGCTCTATCTCAATGAAGGCCAGAAGAACAAGGCGGAACAGGTCCTGCAAGATGCCAAAGCCACTTTTAAGGACAATCCAGCCGGGTACCGCATGCTTGGTGATTATTACTTGAGCCAGGGAGAATCGGATAAAGCTGCAACGGAGTTCGCCTCGCTTCACTCTGAGCACCCCAACGACCTCGCGGTCGCGAAGACTTATATCGGGATCCTGGTCCTGCGCAATCAGCTGGATGAAGCAACGAGACTCAACGACGCCATTCTGAAGAACTCTCCGGGAGATACTGATTCACTCGTTCTGCGCGGACAAATTCTGATTCGACAAGGCAAGGCGAGCGATGCCATTCCCATTCTTGCATCTGCAGTGAAGGCCGCTCCCGATAATCCTTTGGCGCACTACCACCTCGGCGCGGCCTATGCCGCGACCCTGAATTTTGGGCAAGCTCAATCCGAGTGGTTGGAGGCCGCACGGCTGCGTCCGCGCATGGTCGAGCCCCAACGCGCGCTGGCAACGCTCGCGGCCCGCAACGGGGACCTGTCTCTTCTGGCCGACAGTAGCGAGGAGTTAATCAAGCTTGAGCCGCATTCCGCCGAGGGTTACGTTTTCCACGCGAGGGCGCTTTTTTCCAAGGGAGACTTGGCCGGCGCGGAAGCGGACCTTAAGAAAGCAATGGAAGTCGCGCCAGGTGATCCGATCCCTTATGTGCGCATGGGCGATCTGCGTGTGGCCCGGAAGCAGCTTGATGAAGCGGGCAAACTTTATGGTCAGGCGCTCACCCTGAACCCTTCCGCAGTCGACGCGCTCACCGGCCTCGTCAACATAGATCTCGAGCGCAAGCAAGCCGCCAAGGCGCTCCGTCGCATCCAAGAGCAGATCGCCAGAGTGCCCAACAATAGCAACCTCTACCTACTTCTGGGGCAAGTCGAACTCCGCAATCAGGACTCCGTGCACGCAGAAGAGGCATTCGAGAAAGCTGTGGATCTCGACAAAAACAACGTCCCTGCTTTCCTGCTCCTTGCCAGCGTCCAACTCTCGCGAGGCTCGGTTGACCAGGCGATCGCCGGGTATCAGCGCGCCCTTGCCGCCAACCCCAGCGATGTTCGAATTCTGGTGGCGCTTGGGAGTCTGCTCGAAGCGCGCAACGACTGGCAGAAGGCGGAAGAACTGTATCAGAAGGCCCTTCAAATCCAGCCAGACTACCCTGTGGCCGCAAATAATCTCGCTTATCTGATGCTCAGTCACGGGGGTAATATCAACGTCGCCTTGTCGCTCGCACAAACAGCGCGTCGAGGCCTGCCCAACTTGCCCAATTCGGCGGACACTCTCGGTTGGGCTTACTATCAGCAAGGCGTGTACAACGCAGCGATCGAGACGTTGCAACAAGCGGTTCAGGGAGAACCAAAGAATCCGACTTACCACTACCACCTCGGTCTTGCCTACCAGAAGGCTAACAACTACGCGATGGCGAAGAAGCAGTTCGAGTACACATTGGAAATTAGTCCCGATTATAGTCAGGCCGCCGAGATTAAGAAGCTTTTGGCGCAGTCCCCGCAAAATCACTGATTCGCAGCTGCCGCACTGACCCGTCACAGAGGCACTTCGCACCATTGTCGTCTCGCAGGGAAAACTCAGCCTCAAAGCGCGCGGGATTCTCTGCGAAAATCTGGGGGCATGATTCGCGATCACGCTGCGACAAGTTGCATAGATAATTACGGACGATGATAAGACAGTCGAGTTGCGCCATTTTGAAAAATAGTTGTGTAGATCCTCTTGTGACTCACCGATTGACGAAAATGATGCGGCCGATTAAGAAGGATCCCGACTTTCATGGGTCAAGCGAGGTAGCAGGATTGAGCGAAATCAGGACTAGAATCGCAGTCATCAGAGCTGGGACGCCTGTACCATTCCCCACACTCTTTGCGTTGGCAAGACTATCGAACGGGTCTCGGGTTCCGTGCATGATCAGCACCGATTCTTGTGCGTACTTATTTGTGGAAATCGGCTGCCGAAACAAGAGTTGATTTCGAGTCCAGACAACAAATGACCTTTACGAAAAGCCTTCTAAAACGTATGCGACTTCTTCCAGAGACTTTGCGCTGGAGGGGCCCTCTCATCCTTTCGTTGATGATGCTTCGCGAAGCGCTTTCTTTCCTTCTGTACTGGCACGTTTTCCACATCTTCCAAACCGACATTCAGCAGGCGCCGGCGAGGACGCAGGCAGACAAGGAATTCGATGTCAAGATGTACGCTGGAGGGGCGGATCTCGAACGCGTGATAGCAGAGGTCGCATCGATGGGCCAAATGGCGGCGGCGGAGATCGAGTCGAGATTTGACAGAGGCCAGGCTGTTGCTGTCGCCTATGCGCGAAACGAAGCTGTCGGTTATTCGTGGATCAGCTTCTCCGGTGATTGTGAACTCGTGTGGGGCACGCGCTGCATCGTCCGTCCCGACGAGGCCGTATTTCATGGTTCCTTTACGCGACCACAGTGGCGCGGGCTAGGGGTTCACGGTTCCCTCGATGCTAAGATGAGTTCCTACGCGCGTCGACAGGGACGCTTCCGAATATTCGGGTGGGTCAGCGTGCTCAATAAACCGTCCTTGAGTCTCGTAAAGCGCCTACGCAAACGCAAAATCATGACGTTGATCCTGGTTCACATTCGCGGTACCAATTGGGTGTATCGAAAGGCAATAGGAGCGGCGCTCGAGTCGCACTTTTCGATACGGCCCGCCTCGCCTCGCGGTCGGAACCTGTAGTCACATCACGAGACAGGGTGGCCGACCGTTCCAATGGCGGCGCGCGAACTCACGCACGGCGTCCATTTTTCAGCCAGAGGGAGTGGCAGCCACAGCTGGAATTACTGGACGTGGGCGCAGATGGAGTGGCTCACTGCGTGCATCGGCGAGCAGGGTATCCACAACTGTTTCCAGATCGTGCTGGCATTCCGAGAACGCCTGTTCCGGATGAGGTGATACTTGTGCGAGCAGATGCGTCGATCCAGACAAGGTCAGAAGCACGGCATCTAAAATCACTCGTCCGACAAGTCTCCACAAGCCGCAGCCCGATTCGTCCGGTGAT
>DATLWP010000142.1:0-2568 GCA_035576265.1 Candidatus Polarisedimenticolia bacterium | reverse complement strand
CTGGGTGCAGGCATTGCACGTTTCCAGGCAATACTTGTAGTTCCTGTCGTAACGAACGACGGGCGCGCCGAAGCCCGCCAGGCCCGCCTCATGTCCCGTATCCGGGTGAATGATTTTCGACGGGCAGGCGTGCACGCAGTTGTTGCAACGGATGCACAGCCCGGCAAAACGGTCCTCCGGCACCGCGCCGGGAGGACGCAGCAGCGTGTCGCTCTTGCGGTAGCGTGCCGCTCCGGCTCGGCGCGCCCAAAGGGCGAGCAATGCGCCGCCCGCCCCGGCGAAGAACGCGCGCCGAGCGGCACGGAACTTCTGCGACGAGGGGCTCGCCGCCAATCGGGTCCAGAGCGCTTTCCTGGCCGAAAACAGCATGTCCTGCAGTCCGCTGAGCGGGCAAATGCGGACGCACCAGAGCATGCCGAAAATCAAAGTGGCTCCCACCAAAATACCCAGGCCGAGGCTGACCAGAATGACCGTGATCGGGTTCGTCGCCCTGTTCATGGCGAAGGGGCTGCTGAAAATGCACAGAGGATCCATCCACAGCAGCACCGGATACCCTGCCACGGCGCCCACCACCGTCAGGATCGCGACATATCTCCCGACGGGCGGGCACTTGCCCCACCAGCGCGTCTTGCGCAATCCCCTGCGCGAAGCATTTTCGAGCAGGAAGCCGGTCGGGCAGAGGTACAGGCAGAACCAGCGCTTCTTGAACGAACTCGCGACGGCTACGATGAGCGCAAGAACCGCTCCCACGCCGATGGAGCGCGCGGCGATACTCGATGAGAGAACAACGAAGGGACTCACTTGCTGGAAAAACCTTGGCGCGATGGCCCAGGGCAGCAAAGGCCAAATCAGCACGACCGCGCCGACAAAGCAAGTCAGCTGAATCAGCCGCCGCGGCACGCGCCGGAGAAAAATCATCCTAAATACGCCCCTTGCTGCCGAAGCAGGTTCTGCAGTTTCGTTACGCTCACGTTGCGAGGCTTGCATTTGTCTTGGATGCACAACGTCGCAGCCAAGCCGGCAGCCTGTCCGGTAACCCAGCACACCGGAATGAGCCGGGTGATATCCGCAACGTCGAATTCGGCCGATATGCATCGTCCGGCCGCCAGCACATTTTCAACCTTCGCAGGAACGAGGGAGCCGTAAGGAATCTGGAATGCGGGTGCATTGGCATACGCGCCGGAATAGCCGATGACATCTCTAAACTTCGCGCCGCTCCGAATGTCCTTGACTGTCAGTTTCTTGACGCCATCAAGGAGCCTGCTGAGCCGAACACCCAGCTGCGGGGCTGTCTCCGCCAAGAAGACCTGCTCGTTTCCGGGCTTTCGCTGGAGCTTCTCGACGTTGCCCCACGTGCCGAGCCGATGCCTGAGCTCCAGAGCGGTCAGTTCCGCGACGTCCAGGGCATCGCCGACGGGGCCTTTCATGTTGAGCCAGTTCACATGGGGCGCAGGCGTCGAATTCCCGGCGTGGCCGTTGAGATCGCTCACCCTGCCCCTCGAGGGCCGGCCTGTCCCGACCTTGCCGACCACAGGATGCTCCGGGTTTTCCGATCCTCGTCCCGGGGCCATATCGATCTCATCGATGTTGCCGATTCGGCTGATCAGACCGATGTTGGTTTTAACTTTTTCAAAAGCCGCGCCCGCGGCTGCGTAAATGTCACCGTCTCCCGAGCAATCGATCACGATATCGGCGAGGATTGCCTGGCGTCCCGACTTGCTCTCGAAAACAGCGCCGCGCACGGCGCCTCTGGCATCCACAATGGCGTCGACACCCCAACAATCCAGGTAGGCAGTTATTCCCGAATCGAGCGTCATCTTGGCCAGCAGATATTTGAAGGCCTCGGCGTCGATGGTCGGGTAAACAGGCGCCTTGTTGCGATCGATGATTCCGAACTTGAGCACGTCCAGTTTCTTCATCATCTCTTCGCCGATGCCGAAGATGACCTGCTTGTTATTCCGATCGTAAAGCGGAAATATTCCCAGGACGAGACCGCCGGTCGCGAGCCCTCCCAGATACCCGTACCTCTCCACCAGAGTGACGTCGACGCCCAGCCGCTTGGCCGAAAAGGCGGCCGCCGTCCCCGCCGGACCGCCTCCCACGACCAGGATGTTGGTCTTGTGCAAAACCGACAGTTCCCTTCGGGGTTGCACCACCTTACCGTCAACGATTCTCGCGGGGACCGCGGCGTCCGCATGAGTAGATGATTGTCCGGCGGCTTCATTGGCTAGCGTCGACGAAATCGGCATCAGTGATCCGGCCGCAAACAAGCCGCCCGCAGCGATCGAACGACGCATTAATTCTCTTCGTGTGAGGTCCTTTGACATGTTTCCACCGTCCGTCAGTTAGCCGATCCGAACCCAATGTCCGGGCTCTTGATCTATTCGGCGCCAATACTATCCCAACCCTGAGGAGCAGCCAACTTTTGGTTAGGTCGGATTGTCGGACAATTGGCGCACCGCCCCGAACGGCTCTAGGCTCGGCTCAAGAGTGATGTCGCTCTGTGGCAAGGCTGCCACGATATCGTCGAGAAGAGCATTAGGAATGTGCCGTTGGGCGCGCTCTTTT
>DATLWP010000141.1:0-2619 GCA_035576265.1 Candidatus Polarisedimenticolia bacterium | reverse complement strand
CCGAGATCGACTTTTTCGATGTCAAAGGCGATATCGAAGCGCTGCTCGAGAGCACCGGCTGCGCCGCCGAGTTCCGCTTCGAAGCCGCGACTCACCCGGCCTTGAGCCCCGGCCGCACGGCTCGGATTACGCGCGCGGGCGCCGGTGTCGGTTGGCTCGGAGTGCTGCATCCGAAGCTCGGAGACCTCGTCGACCGCAAACGAACGACGGTTCTTTTTGCATTGCAGATCGATCGCGCTTTCAAGGCGGCCGTTCCGGCGTTCCGGCACTACTCGAAGTTTCCGTCCATTCGACGCGACCTCGCCGTGGTGGTCGACGAGAGCACCTCTGCAGACGCCCTCGTCGCCACCGTGCGGGCGGCCGCCGGCGCGTTGCTGCGGCGCGTGATTATGTTCGACGTATACCGTGGCCCAGGCGTAGATTCAAGGCGAAAAAGCATCGGGTTAGGCTTGATTTTGCAGGGCGCATCCCGCACGCTTACCGACGCGGATGCAGACCATACGGTGCAGTCCGTCACGCTCCGCCTGGAGCGTGAGCTCGGGGCCAAAATAAGAACGTAACAAAACACTGACGCCGAACTTATGGCACTGACGAAAGCGGACATGGCCGAGTCTCTGTTTAATGAGCTCGGCCTCAACAAGAGAGAAGCGCGCGAGCTCGTCGACTCGTTCTTCGAGGACTTGCGAGCGGCTCTTGCTGTCGGCGAGCAAGTCAAACTTTCCGGTTTCGGAAATTTCGATTTGCGGGATAAGAACAAGCGGCCGGGACGCAACCCGAAAACGGGTGAAGAAATTCCGATCACCGCTCGCCGCGTCGTGACTTTCAGACCGGGCCAGAAGCTCAAGGCACGAGTCGAAGCGTATGCTGGAACCCGGAAATAACGACGAGCTGCCCCCGATCCCCGGCAAGCGCTACTTCACGATCGGCGAAGTCAGCGACTTGTGCGGCGTGAAGCCGCACGTGCTCCGCTATTGGGAGCAGGAGTTCCCCCAGCTCAAGCCGGTGAAGCGCCGCGGTAATCGCCGGTACTATCAGCGCCAAGACGTGTTGATCATTCGCCAGATCCGCAGTCTCCTCTACGAGGAAGGCTTCACCATCGGCGGGGCACGCCAGAGGTTGACCGGCACTGAGGCCCGCTCGGACACGTCCCAGAGCCAGCAGATCATCAAGCAGGTCAGGGCCGAGCTCGAAGACGTCCTAAAGCTCCTGCGACGCTGAGCCCCGCTCACGGGCCGTTCCCGGGCCATTCCCGGCCCAACGCTTTGTCGTTATAGTGCCGAGAATCGGTCGGGGCGTGGCGCAGTCTGGTAGCGCACTTGCATGGGGTGCAAGGGGTCGCAGGTTCAAATCCTGTCGCCCCGACCAATTCGTTACAAACGTCAGCCTCGGTCATTGTGGCCACGTTTGCGGCCAAGATGTCAGCCGACGACTCCGCGTCAATGTCAGCCGAACGGATCGCTCAGCGAGCTCAACTGTTAGATGCTTTGCGCTACTGGTTAACCCCATTTGGAGCGTTGTTACGTCAGCGCCCAGCGCCCCATCCAACGATCGTCGTCGGTGCTATCACTGACTTCTGTTCGGCAGAAGGCGAATTCCTTCATCTGGCCCGCGAGTACTGCCAACTCCGCGGAGCGGCGTACCTCGAAAACATGCGGAAGATCGCTTTCGGCGCAGTCCACCACGCCCAGCAACTTTCCGAACGCTGGTCGACTTCATGGACAAACTGCCGCCGCCTGTCCAAATTCGGCTGGTGACGACTGCAGGCGGCGAGACCTACGGAGTTCGCGTCCTGGAGCGGATTGCCGCCGTCGCCAAGCGGCAATACCCCGGATTCCAGCTCATCGAGGTCGGCCCGGAGCTCCTGCACCAGCGAACCGTCCGGATAGACCAGCAGATATTCCGCGCGGACCAAAGCTTTGGGCACTTGGCGCTCCAAGACGGGCCCCACTTTTCGGCCCCGAACGAGGATGCCGGCGCACATGCGGAACTCGACAGGATCATCGCGAACGGGAGGGTTGTCGTCTAAGCCGCCATGAAATATCCCTGTCCAGGTCCTCAACTCGACGGCCACCGAGGGCTCAAAATCCCCAGCCGCGAGGGCTCGCGGAGCGGATGCAGCGGTTTCGGCGATCGTAACGACAGTGTCGGGAAACTTTACGCGTGCTTCCCATGCTCTTGAGGCGAGCTGGCGGGACTCCATTGCAACTCATTGCAGCCAAGTAATTTCCCGTGTTGCGGCATGAAAATTGCTGAGGGAACTTCGTGGACCTAGGAACATATTTCTATGGGCAACGATCGGTCTCCTACGGGTAGGCCGGTCTCTAGAGACCAGGAGGAGATCGTGAACAAAGCCGCGCCATCTGTCGCACTTGGGCTCATGCTTGTGGCCACCATTGCATCGGCCGACGTGGTGGGCCCGGTCGTGGGGGGCGACAACATTCCACCACCAGGCCACTGCACAGAGATGCCCGGGGACCCGAACTGCTCGGGATCGGGAGTTGTCACCGTGCCGGAGCCAGGATCACTCGAGCTGCTACTTCTTGGCGGCGCAGTCTTGGGCCTCATCGCTCGACGGCGATTCAAGAAGTGATTGGGGCCGGCGAAAGAGATCCGGATTGT
>DATLWP010000140.1:0-2140 GCA_035576265.1 Candidatus Polarisedimenticolia bacterium | reverse complement strand
CATTGCGTTCCAGGCGTTGCTTCACTCCTGCAACATCGGCTGCGCGGCTTCCGAATGCGACGTGGTGCATCTGCTTCTTCTTTCCCTCGACCAGAACCACCTGATCCTGGTCGCGTCCATGGCACCGCATCACGATTCGGCGGTTTTCTTCGCGCGCATCCATTCCGAAATCCGTGTAGAACTTCCTGCCGACGGTGGCGTCAGGCACTGTCAGCGCGATGTGTTGCAGATTGCGAATGGTCATGGCTGGCGTCCCTCAACCCGAACGAAGGGGTCCCGGTATCCAGAACCTATTTCATATCTGGGCACCTGTGCAGCGACAGTGTGCCATCGAATTTGAATGGATTGATATGCCAGGGGGCCCGCAAAGCGTCCATGCGCACTCGGCGATGTTAATCTTCAAGCTGTTCAGAGTCTTAGAGTCCGTAACACAATGAAACACACGCTGCGCTGTCACGATTTTGGCGAGAGATTTTTCATCGCGACTCGCGAGGCTGATACCGATGGGTTTTCGTAGTGAATATTCAGGTGAACAGTGGCCAAAATCGCGCCAGCCCTCAAGGGGTTGCGGCCACAATCGCCGCTAGCTTTGTCGCTCGGCTTGCCAATACAGCGAGTATTGGCTGCACCTCGCTTCGCGCTATCGACGATTCTGGCTCGCAACGCACGCGCGTTTCATTGTGTTACGGGCTCTTAAGCATCACGTGCTGCAGCGGGAACCAGCCAGGGACTCTGCTAAACTGCTCCGGTGATCATCGCCATACCCGACGACTATCACGGCGTCGTTTCCCGGCTCGACTGTTTCTCCCGGCTCTCCGGCCATGAGGTGCGCGTATTCCGCGACGCAGCGCCGCCCACCGCGACGCTCCTTCGCAATCTTCAGGCTGCCGACATTATCGTGCCGATCCGGGAGCGCACGCGCTTTACCCGGGACGCCATCGCCTCGCTTCCGCGGCTGAAGCTGTTCAGCCAGACTGGGCGCAGCACGCGGCATATCGATATTGCGGCGTGCACCGAGCGCGGCATCGCGGTGGCCGCCGGCACTCATGCTTCGCCCCACACCGTCGCGGAGCATACCTGGGCTCTCATCCTCTCCGCGTTGCGCCATGTGTGCGAGGATGCCGCGCTCATGAAGCGCGGCGAGTGGCGCTCGAGCTTCAGCACGGGGCTGCATGGCAAAACGCTGGGTATCTTTGGTCTGGGCATGATCGGAAAACTCCTGGCCCTGCCGGCACGCGCATTCGGCATGCACGTTCTGATCCATGGGCGGGAGTCCTCACGTGCGGCCGCGCGCGAGGCGGGTTACGAGGTCGCTGCCGGCAAGGCGGATCTTTTTGCGCGGAGCGATATTCTGTGCGTGATGGTACGGTTGACCCCCGCCACGCGCGGTATCGTGAGCCCAACGGATCTGGCCCAGATGAAACCGAACGCACTCTTCGTCAACACCGCGCGCGCAGAGCTGGTTGCAGCGGGCGCGCTCGCCGAGGCGCTGGAGAAGGGACGGCCGGGTTTCGCCGTAACCGACGTGTATGAAAACGAGCCGGTGCTCGGCGGCGACCATCCGCTGCTGCGGCTCGACAATGCGCTTTGCACGCCGCACACCGCCTGGCTCGAGTGCGAGACCTACGAGCTCTATTTCGGAGAGGCCTTCGACAACCTCCTGGCATTTGTTTCCGGCAAGCCGGTCAATATCGTCAATCCCGAAGCGCTCGCGCGCTGCTGACAAGAGCGTGAACCGTGATCCGTGATCCGAAGAAAGTCAGTGTACCGCGAAGATCGGGTGGCGTATTCGCCGGATCACGAGTCACGGCTCACAGATCACGCTTTTGAGGACATCCAGTGAAAGAGCTATTCGATAGCGAGCTCGTTGAGGCAATGGAGCAGTTGTGCGACGAGACGAGTGAAGCGATGCAGCTCGCCAAGGCAAGCCCGGATCTCGACGACCTCGCCGCCTGTCTCGCGGTTGCCCTGCTCAAGCTGGGCCTGGCGACCGGGTTCGTCGAGCAACGCCACCCCGGCTTCGCGCAGGATGTCGAGGAAAAGCGCCAGAAGGTTATCGCCGCGCTCAACGAAAACCAGAAGCATTGACGGCGTAACCCATTCGGAGTTCCGAGTTCCGGGTTCCGAGTTTCGAGTTTCG
>DATLWP010000139.1:0-1658 GCA_035576265.1 Candidatus Polarisedimenticolia bacterium | reverse complement strand
ATGCCACGCTTCTTCTTCTCATTACATCGGGCGGCATCTATTGGCAGTCGCGGTTTGCGCGCCGGGGCGCCCGATATTCGACCGTGACCGGCAAGGGCTTCCGGCCGCGCACGATGAATCTCGGGCCCTGGCGCACTCTCGCGGGCGGACTGTTTCTTGTCTATGCGCTTCTCGTGATCGGGCTTCCGTTCCTGGTGCTCGTCTGGTCGTCGCTGCAACCTTTCTACAGTGTGCCCTCGCTCGCGGCGTTGCAAAACGTGTCGCTGGCAAACTACGCGGCGATATTGAACTATCCGGGCATCGGGGGTGCAATTCGCAACACGATTCTGCTTGCACTCGGCAGCGCGACTCTCGTGATAATCCTTTCGGCGGTCGCTGGCTGGATCGTTCTGAAGACGAAATTGCCCTTCCGCTGGCTCCTCGATAACGCCGCCTCGGCGCCGCTCGTCATGCCGGGCCTCGTCGTCGGGCTTGCCATCATGATCTCCTATCTCGCGCTTCCGGTCGGCATTTACGGCACACTGTGGATTCTCCTCATCGCTTATATGACGCGATTTCTCCCTTACGGGATGCGTTTCAATTCGGCGTCGCTCCTGCAGCTTCACAAGGAGCTCGAGGAATGCTCGGGCCTGTCCGGGGCGTCCTGGCTCACCACGTTCCGGCGCATCGTATTGCCGCTGTTGAAGCCCGGATTGATCGCAGGCTGGCTCTATATCGTGATCGTATCGGTACGCGAGCTATCGAGTTCCATTCTGCTGTACAGTCCGGGCACGGAAGTCGTGTCCGTCGTGCTCTGGGAATTATGGCAGAACGGGCAATACGTCCAGCTTTCCGCGCTTGGCGTCATGATGATCGTGGCCCTTTTCGTTTTCGTTCTCATTGCGCAGCTCCTCGGCCGCCGCTTCGGCATCAGGGAAATCTAGAATTCCCAGCCCCGATATCGTAGGAGCTAGAGAACAAAGATGCGGGAGCCCGAGGAGCGCGGGGACATGACCGAAGTGAAAGTCGCAGACGAACTGGCGAAGAAATTCGCGACCGAGAAGGATGCGGACACGCCCTATCGCCGCTGGGTGCGGGACGAGGGCCTCGACGTCATTTCCGCCCGTTACGTCCCCAATTTGCGCAGCGTGGAGTTGAAACCCTGGGCGCGCAGGGGCGGCAAGGGTGTCTATATCAATCACGATGCCTCGCGCACGTCGAACGATTGCTATGTCTGCGAGGTAGCTCCCGGGAAATCGCTTGCGCCTCAGCGCCAGCTCTTCGAGGAAATGATTCTCGTGCTCGACGGGCGCGGTTCGACGGCGGTTTGGAACGACGCCGGCGCGCGCATTACCTTCGAGTGGAAGGCGGGCGCGATGTTTGCGATCCCACTCAATTGCTGGCATCAGCATTTCAACGGTTCGGGTCAGGAACCCGTGCGCTATGTCGCGGTCACGAACGGTCCCTCGGTGATGAACCTCTATGACGACGCAAATTTCGTCTTCAACACGAAATATGATTTCAAAAATCGTTTCGCGGGCGAGCCCGACTATTTCACGCCGAAAACGGAAGCGAAGGGGTTTCTACTCCCCACCAACTTTGTGCCGGATGCGGTCAATCTCCCGCTGATTTCCGCGAAAGAGCGGGGTGCGGGCGGCGGCCATATCCGCTTCAACATG
>DATLWP010000138.1:0-2655 GCA_035576265.1 Candidatus Polarisedimenticolia bacterium | reverse complement strand
ATGCGTCGCGACAGGAGGCGCGGAAATAGCATCTCCTCGCGCGGAGCCAGCCGGAACACTCAAATCGCGCGCCAGTCGCTTCAAATCAGCACGCAGCTCAGAGGCGTGCTGATAACGCAGCGAGCGATCTTTTTCGAGCGCCTTGTTGAGGATGCGTTCTAGCTCGCGCGGCAGAGTAGGATTCAAGTGCACGGGCGAGACAGGCGCGCGATGCAAAATGGCGTCGAACAGCGCCGCGGACGTCGATCCCGAAAAAGCCTGGCGGCCCGTGGCCATCTCGTACAACACGACGCCGAAGCTGAAGAGATCGGTGCGCGCGTCGAGCTCGTTGCCGAGCGCCTGCTCGGGCGACATGTAGGCGACCGTCCCAAGCGCAACTCCTGGGCTGGTCAAATGCGGATCGTCGTCCTCGGTCGTGCCCTCGGCAATCGCCGAGAGCGTGCGCGTCTGCGGCAGTTGCTTGGCGAGACCGAAGTCGAGAACTTTGGCTTGACCGCGCTCGGTGATGAAAATATTGGCCGGCTTGATGTCCCGATGCACGATTCCTCTTGCGTGCGCCGCGTCGAGCGCGTCGGCAATCTGGGTTGCCAAATCGAGCAGCACATCCAAAGCGAGCGGCTTGCCTCCAATGCACTGCTTGAGCGTCTGACCTTCGAGCAGTTCCATGGCGATGAAGCGCTGACCTTCGTGTTCTCCGATTTCGTAGATGGTGCAGATATTGGGATGATTGAGCGCGGCTGCGGCCCGCGCTTCACGAAGGAAGCGTTCGAGGGCCTGCCCGTCGCCAGCAACTTCTTTGGGAAGGAACTTGAGGGCGATGGTCCGCCCGAGCGTCGTATCCCCGGCCTTGTAGACCACACCCATCCCGCCGCCGCCCAGTTTCTCGACGATGCGGTAGTGCGAGATGGTTTGACCGGTCATTGTTCGGTCACTTCATTGACATCAGGCGTTTACCCTTATGAGCGACCCACGAGCCTGCCTCTATTTGGGCACTGGAAAACCTGTCATGCAAACAACGGTGCGGTCTGCCTCCTCCGGCTTTGCGTGCGAGAAGCCGAGATTGGCGGTGCAAAGCACGCCACCCTTCAATACCAGACTCGTGTTGCTGTCCAGTGGCGCGTTCCTCTTGCTGGCGATCAAAATCCGCTGGGAGCCGTCTGGCGAAATGACCCAAATGTCGTTTTGCACGATCTCCGAGACGTAGATGTTGCCCTTGGCGTCCAGTTCGACCCCGTCGAATACGGAGTATCCGGTAGGCAGTAGCGGTTGGGGGTCGCCGGCCGATCCGTCTTCCTTGATCGGGATTCGGAGCACCATCGGGTCACCCGTCGTCACGGCGTAGATATTCTTCTCCTGCCGGTCCAAGGCGAGATCGTTCACGCCATCGGGATACCCCGAGTAAGGTCGGGACGACGCATTGAGCAACGCGTGCGAGGACCAGAGATCTACCTTCTTGCCATCCGGCGAGATCTTCCATATGGCGGAGTAGGTGAGGTCGGTCATGTAGACGTTGCCGTGCGAGTCGATGGCTACGTCATCTGGAAAACAGAAGGGCCAGCCGTCTGCGCGCGTCGCGAGGGCCGCCACCTGATGGGTCTTTGCGTCGATCTTATAGACCCCGGATCGGGTGACCGTCGCATCTCGGCACGCGGGATGAAAGGGATCTCTCAAATCCGTCGCGTCATAATTGGAATGGGCTTTGTACGCGACGTAGATGTTGTCCTGCCTGTCGAGATCGAGCCCGATCAAGTCTCCCTTTCCGCTTTCCTCTTTCGAGGGCACCCAGGCGACGTGCTCGTAGCTGCCGTCATCCTTAAGCAGGACGACTTCGCCCGTGTGAAACTGCGTTGCATAGATATTGCCCTTCGAGTCGATTCCCAGACCCTCAGGCGTGTCGGGGAGCTTGGCCATCACCCAAGCCTTGAATTGGGCTGGTGCGGAAGGCGAATAGGCAAGTAGCAACGCGAGTAGAGATAGGAAAAATATCCAAAGCTTTCGGTGATCCCATGCCGATGAAGACATGCCGTCCCTCCCTTAGCCGTCAACCCGGAATCGACGTTTGAGGTATCGCTTCCTTCCCGTCGGCACGAGGCGCTTCAACGCTTCGGTCGAGTTCAGCACGACAATGCATCGTGCAGGTTGCGCAGCCGCGTTCGCTGAATTCGAGACGAGAAAAATGAACTTCTTTCCGTCCGAGCTGGCGCCCCAATGGCGATGTCCTCGGCCGTATACACCACACCTATCCCCCCGCCGCCAAGCCGCGCAACGATGCGGTAATGAGAGACATTACGGCCCACAAGCGGGTCGGGATCGGGCATTGGGCAGACATCTTAGGTTGCACCTCGCGTCAAGTCAACGAGCACACCCTCTCGGAAGGCAGCAAGTCGCTCAGCGGCCCGCCGAGCGAGAATGCTTAGGTAAACGGGGGTCCGCAAATCTGCGGGGCCTTTCGTGGACTTTCATCCGCCACTGCTCGCCTTTTCGTGCACTTGCGGGTATCCGTATTTTCCACAATAGAAATCGAGTACGGCGATGTGTTAGCGTGAGTCGGGGCGATTTGCCGCCCCGGAAAGGAAGGAATATGTGCCGTGGCGCTCCGGCGCCGCGAACACAACCCACCTCAGAGACCAGGTAGCTAATCGACACTCCGGTGAC
>DATLWP010000137.1:0-6445 GCA_035576265.1 Candidatus Polarisedimenticolia bacterium | reverse complement strand
CTTCGGGAAGACGCCGGTATGGCTCAGTTTGTAGAAGGCGAGTATATGAAGGCTGACGAATACGATGCCTTGCTTAACGACCCGGGCGACTTTTTTATGCGGGTGTATTTGCCTCGCACCATGGAAGCCTTTGAGCCTTTTCGAAAACTGCAGCCTTTCAGACGCGCCTTCGGGATGCCAAGGGTCTTCCTGGGACCCTGCATGCTGCCGGACGTGCAGGAGGCGTTTCAAGCAGTCATTGACGCGGGCAAGGAACTCGCGAAGTTTCGCGAGGCCGTGGAGGAAATCACAAGGGAAGCGCAGGCGGCGGGATATCCGCCGTTCTTGGGCGGTTTCGCCCATGCCCCCTTTGACCTCTTTGGCGATACGTTGCGCGGGACACACGGGATCATGATGGATATGTACCGGCAACCGGACAAGCTGCAGGAAGCGATGGAAGCCGTAACACCCTGGATCGTCGAGGGAGCCGTGGCCGGCGCGAATGCGTCGGGAATACCGGTCATCTTTATGGCTTTGCACAAAGGCGACGATAGCTTCATGTCCGATAAGCAATTTGAGACATTCTACTGGCCCGGATTGAAGAAGGTCATCTCTGGGCTTGTGGCGGAAGGGTGTGTCCCGCTGCTATTTGCTGAAGGTACCTATAACCGCCGTTTGGAGGCAGTGCAGGATCTGCCGGAACGTTCCGTCATCTGGTGGTTCGACCGCACGGATATGGCCCGAGCTAAGAAGATTCTCGGCGACAGAAACTGTATTGCGGGCAATGTACCGACCTCGCTGATGTGTACCGGAACGCCGCGAGAGCTGAAAGAGTATTGCCGAAACCTCATCGAGGTCTGCGGGAAGCGTGGCGGATATATTTTGACGGGTGGCGCGCAGGTTCACAATACGACGGCGGAAAACCTGCGAGCCTTGATGGAAGCTGCCAAAGAGTACGGCACCTATGAGTAGCGTGCAATGGCTTCAACATCGGCGGCAATTCGGAATAATCCCCGAAGTCATCAGAAGCCGCTAAGTCTGCCTTCATAAGGTGCCGGGAGGAGAGACCATGCTTTTGACTGAAATCGAGTTTCACGACGCGAGCACGTTGAAAGAAGCCTCGGAGTGGATGGGTCGCTACGCGCCTGATGCCCGCCTGATGGCCGGTGGAACCGACCTGCTGGTGGACTTGAAAACGAGCCGATATGGCACGAGCCACGTTGTTTCCATCAATCGAATCGCGTCGTTGCGCGGCCTGACCACAACCAACGGAAGCCTGCGCATCGGAGCGCTCACCACCGCCACCGACCTTCTCAACTCGACTGTGATCTGGGAGCGATTTCCCGGCATCCGGGACGCCGTCAAGGATCTGGCCGTGCTGCAAATCCGCAACATGGCTACCATTGGAGGAAACCTTGCCGGCGCTGTTCCGTCGGGCGACCTGCCGCCCATTTTGATCGCGTTGAATGCCTCGGTGAATTTGTGGTCGGTATCCGGGGAGCGAGAGGTGCCGCTCGAGGATTTCTTTACCGGTCCGCGACAGACGGTCCGGAGGCATGACGAAATTCTCACGGAAATTCGCGTGCCTAACCCACCGGCGCGATTTGGCGCGGCGTATGTTCCTTTCGCCCTGCGAGAGGCCAATGGTTGCGCGGTGGCCTCAGTGGCGGCCAGCCTTCTGCTGGATGAGAAAGCCATCATTCGGGAGGCCCGCGTTTGCCTGGGAGCAGTGGCCCCAATCCCCAAGCTTGCGAAAGCGGTCAGTACAGTTTTGGTAGGCAAGATCGCAGACCAAGCAACCTTCGGCCGAGCGGCAGAGGAGGCCAGGCAAAGTTCCGTGCCTATTTCGGACGTCCGCGGTTCGGCTGACTACCGACGGAACCTCATCGCCGTTTTAACGCGTCGAGCTCTTGATAGCGCCCGCAAGCGGGCGCTGGGAGGTGCGCAATGATACGGACCCACAAGTTGACGGTCAACGATCAGGAACGGACCGTGGCGATTGCACCGGGCGAGCTTTTGGTGGATGTTTTGCGGGAAAAGCTGAATCTGACTGGAACCAAGAAGGGCTGCAACCTGGGCGACTGCGGCGCCTGCACCGTGCTGGTGGATGGAGAGCCGATGAACAGTTGCCTCTTGTTGGCGAGCCAAATGGACGGTAGAAAAATCACGACCATTGAGGGCCTGGCGCACAATGGGGAGCTTGCGCCCATTCAGAAGGCATTCATCGAGGAAGGCGGGGTGCAGTGCGGCTACTGCACTCCTGGGATGGTTCTCTCCTCGTCCGCGCTGCTGAACAAGAATCCGCATCCCACGGTGGAAGAAATCAAAGATGGCTTGGCTGGCAACCTGTGTCGCTGTACGGGCTACACGGGGATCATTCGAGCCGTTCAACGCTGCGAGAATTACCGAGACGATGGCACCTGCGCCAAGAAACAGGCGCCGGTGGCGGAGAACAGCCGTTTCACCAGCGTTACTCTACCCATGCCGCGTGTGGACTCGGCCGACAAGGTGACGGGCCGGGCGCGCTACACTGCCGATATTTCCCTGCCGAACATGGCGCACGGCAAAATTCTGGGTTCACCCATTGCCCATGGCCGGATCAAGCGAATCGATGTTTCGAAGGCCAAGGTGCTGCCCGGCGTTTTGGCGGTTATCACCGGAGCGGATGTGCCCGACACACAGCACGGTGTCTCGCCCGCCCGCTACGATGAATATGTTCTGGCGAAAGAGAAAGTCCTGCATGAAGGGGACCCCGTGGCGGCCGTGGCGGCCGTGGACGAACACACGGCGTTGAAGGCCCTGGAATTGATCGAAGTCGAATACGAAAAGCTTCCCGCAGTGCTGGACGCGATGGAAGCGATCGCCGAGGGCGCACCCCAACTTCACGAACGCTACAAGAGGAACATCAATACGGTCGTCGACCACGCGTTCGGTGATATCGACAAGGGCTTCGCAGAATCCGACTTCATTCGGGAAGAAACGTTCGTGGGAAACAATACTCAGCAAGTCCCGATCGAGCCGCATGCGTCGATGTCTTACTGGGAATACGACGGCACCCTGGTGCTCTATACCTCCACGCAGGCGCCGCACTACGTGCAGTACATGATGGCCCATGTGCTCCATATCCCGTTGGGCAAGGTGCGCGTCATCCGGCCCGCGGTGGGCGGAGGCTTCGGGTGCAAAGCGGCCACCTCCCCGCTCGATCTCTGCTCTGCCATCCTGAGCAAGATCACAGGGCGCCCGGTGCGCATGGTCTTTACGCGCGAGCAGATGATTCAGTACGGTCGTGGACGCCACAAGCAGCACATGAAGATGAAGCTGGGGCTGGACCGCAATGGCAAGATCAAGGCCTTCAAGAACGAAATCTATCTCGACGGCGGGGCTTACAGCTCGTTCGGAGTGGCCACGACATATTACGCGGGCAGCATGATGCCCACGCTGTATCACATTCCCAACTACAAGTACAACGGCTACCGTGTGATGACCAACAAGCCGGCGTGCGGCGCGTTTCGGGGCCACGGCGTGCCCCAGCCGCGTTTCGCCTTCGAATGCCTGCTCAATATGATGGCCGAAGAAATCGGAATCGACCCCATCGAGATTCGACTGCGCAACGCCATGACTCCGAACACGAGGACCGTGAATGATCTGGACATCAAGAGTTGTGAGTTCACGGCTACGCTCCAACAGGCGCGCGAGAAGTCGGGTTGGGGCGGAAGGTACGGAAAGCTACCTAAGGGCAAAGGCATCGGGGTGGGCGCGGGAGGATTCGTCTCGGGCGCCGGTTACGCCATTTATCGGGGACAAGTGCAGCTCTCGCACGAGAAACCGCCCGAGCATTTTGTCAAGAAATCCATCTTTCCCCACGCCAATGCTATCGTCAAGGTGAACGAGGACGGCATGGCGGTGATCGTGCTGATCGGGGCGGCCGAAATCGGACAAGGCGGCGATACAGTCATGGTGCAAGTGGCCGCCGAGGCGCTGGGCATCCCCACTTCGCGCATCCGCATTCGCAGCGAGGATAGCGACATTTCGCCCATTGATCTCGGCGCGTACTCCTCGCGCGTAACGCTCATGGGAGGCAACGCCGTCAAGGATGCGGCCATGGCCGTCGTGGATAAGATGAAGCCTTATGCCGCCGCGCACTTGGATTGCCTTGAGTCCCAGGTTGCTGTGGGCGACGCCAAGATGTTTGTCTCGGGTGATAAGACACGCAGCGTGCCGTGGGAAGAAGTGGCCCGAAAGTATTTCAATGACCGGGGGCCGCTGCTCGGAACCGGTTGCTACAAACCACCGGAGGGCCTGGGCGGCGATTACAAGGGAGCCACGGTCGGCACCAGCCCCGCTTATTCCTTTGGAACCACCATCTGCGAAGTTTCGGTGGATCTCGAGACCGGCAAGGTGAAAGTCGAGAAATTCACTGACTTCCACGACTGCGGCACGCCCATCAATCCTCGCATGGCGCACGGACAGGTGGAAGGCGCCATGGTCATGGGTGCAAGCGAGACGGTCTTGGAAGACGTGCAGTTTGATTCGACCGGGCATATCTTGAACCCAAACCTACACAGCTACTTGATGATGACCATCAAGGACGCACCCGAAGTCTTTAGCGGCTTCGTTGACTCCTACGAGCCGGAAGGTCCGTTTGGGGCCAAGGAGATCGGCGAAGGCACGACGTGTCCCGTACTGGGCGCTGTGGCGCACGCCATCGCGAATGCGACCGGCGTGTGGGTCAAGGACTTGCCGATCACCCCCGAAAAAATCGTGAACGCCCTCCGCGCTAAGCGAGCGGTTCCGGAAGTCGTCGGCGCACAGGCGGACGACTGAGCGATCTCTGTGCGTACGACCTTGGCAACCGGATAGGCGAAATCTGTGGCATCCCGGAAGCCGGGGTAAGCTGCGTGACCCGCAGCTTCATTCAAGCTGATATCGGGCCCTCGTGACAGGAAAAGCGGGCCTGCGTCAGTTCGCACAACGATGAATTTTAAGATTTGAAGTTTCCGGGAGAGACAACAGCGCCTCCAAGAAGATTGCAGATGTGCTGAGCGCCACTTGGCCGATCGCTCCGGCCGTGTTAGCTGCTGCGTGCTTGTCTACTCAGCGCGAGGCGCGAGCAAGAGATCCTGCCGCAGGCTCGCCTTCCCGTGTCGTGCTGCGAGTTGGGACATCAACACGATCCGCGCGCTCCTCCGCAGGCGTTTATTGCAATCGATGTCTTGACCGCAGTAGACTTTCAGCTTCTCGTAGAGGTGATCACCCAAAAAAACACGTCTGACGGGGGGAGTCACGTATGGCGGAAGCAACGCAGCGAAAGCGGCCCGCGGAAGGCTCTGCGTACGGACGGCCTGCCCAGCATCCGGATCACGAACTCGTGCAAGTGGGTCCGGGCACGCCCTGTGGCGAGCTCTTGCGGCGCTACTGGCAGCCCGTGGCAGTCTCTGCGAATGTGACGGACCGCCCGCAAAATGTCCGCATCCTCGGGGAAGATTTGATTATCTTTCGTGACAAGAAAGGCCGTCCTGGTCTGCTGTATCCCCGCTGCATGCACCGCGGCACGACGCTCTTCTACGGCAAGGTCTCCGAAGAGGGCATCGCCTGCTGTTACCACGGTTGGCTCTTCGATGTTGAAGGCCGCTGCCTTCGGCAGCCTTGCGAACCCGACGGCGGCCGCAATCTTGATGTGGCGCGGCAGCCCTGGTATCCGCTCGAGGAACGCTACGGCCTCATTTTCGCCTACATGGGCCCGCTGGAAAAAAAGCCCGTCCTGCCCCGCTACGACATCCTCGAGGATCTCGGTCCCGACGAGGCCCTGCGCGCCCAAGTCGGCGCCTTCGGGGCTACAGGAGACAATAGCCTGGCAGTTGCTCCCTATAGCTGGCTGCACATGAACGACAACGTGATGGATCCGTTCCACGTGCAGGTGCTGCACTCGACTTTCAGCACCATCCAGTTCGTGCCTCAATTCGCCCTGATGCCCAAGGTCGAGTTTTTCGCGACGGAAGAGGGCGTATGCTACTCGGCCAAGCGCAGGCTCGACGACGGCCGCGAGTACGACCGCATCTCGTCGTGGCTGATGCCGAACATCATGTGCGTCCCCAATCCGGTCAACATCGAGCAGATCCGCGCCAATATGATCTCGTGGTCGCTGCCTGTTGATGATTCGCACTTCACCATGGCCACCGCGGCGCGCGTTCCCGGGTCCATGCCGGTCGCGTTCAGTGGTATCCGCTTGAGCGGCAAATTATGGAGCGAAATGACCGAGCGGGAACATCAGGACACGCCCGGCGACTACGAAGCGCAAGCCGGTCAGGGCCCTATCTCCCTGCACTCCGAGGAACACCTCGCGTCGAGCGATCGCGGGATCATCCTGCAACGCCGCATGTTGAAGGCGCAGATCAAAGTGGTGGCCGAGGGCGGCGATCCCATTGGCGTCACCTTCGATCCGAGCAAGGCTCTGGTCAAGCTCAGG
>DATLWP010000136.1:0-11658 GCA_035576265.1 Candidatus Polarisedimenticolia bacterium | reverse complement strand
CCCCATCCGCATCCGCAAAGGTGGCATGACGATTCCGGAGCTGCACCGCTATTACCTTGACTATCCGGAGATTAAGTAAACGCAGCGCCGCCGTTGCGTGCATCGCTCTTCCGCGCCTAACGCGCGAGGCGGCGCAGGATCAGGTCCCGTCGTAGCCGCCAGTCGTCAATGTCGCTATTTTGCGCGAAGAAGCAGCACCGGAACCCTAACACCGTGCTGGACGCGGCTGGCCGTTGTACCGAGGAAGAGATCAGCGAGAAAGCGGTGGCCGTGCGTGCTCATGGCGATTAGATCGCAGGGCTTCCGCTGAACCCACTTGGTGATTTCTCGCGCCGGATCGCCGAATGCCAGCTCGGCTTCCGCAGCAATTCCCTCCGCCTGCAGTTCTGCTCGAATCTTCTGGAGATACGCCTTGTCATCGGTGATCTCTTGACTGACGGCATCCGGCCCATAGGTTCTTGCCGCCCATCCATCGGCCACGTGCAGCAAGACGACCTTGCTGCCCGCAAGTTTCGCAAGCTGTTTGATGTGCTCGATGATGGCGCGGTCCGTCGACGTACCGTCCAGCGTGACGAGAATCGTCTTGTACATGATTCGCTGCCCACCCTAAGGAGTGGCTATCCGCCTATTATCACCTGCCAAGCGGCCCGGAGCGAGCCCGGAAGGCCGAAAACATCCATGGCCGTGATGAAAATCGCGCTGGCCCAGCCGGCAACCAAAAGGAACTTTCCATTTCTCCATTCTCCCATGCGTTTGTGTGAGCTCGTGAAATGTAGCAGCGGAAACATGGCGAATGGAAGCTGCAATGCAAGCACGACCTGGCTTAGCGTGAGCAGGTCGGTAACGCTGCTGTCGCCTCTGAGACCAATGATAAAGACCGCCGGCAAAATAGCGAGGCTGCGCGTGATCAGCCTGCGCAGCCAGGGCCGAATTCTCCAATGCATGAAACCTTCCATGACGACCTGCCCGGCGAGCGTGCCGGTGATCGTGCTGCTCTGGCCGCTCGCGAGCAGGGCCACCGCGAACAGTATGCTGGCAAGCGCGGTTCCAAGAAGCGGCGCGAGAGTCAAAAAGGCGATCCGAATCCAATCGCTCTCGGCGTTGAAGTGAACGACCTGTCCCCCCGCAACCGTCACGCTGTCTTGCCCAAAAAACACGGTGGCGGCAAGGACGAGAATCGCCGCATTCACGAAGAACGCTACGGACAAAGCAAGAATCGAGTCGATCGTATTGAACTGAATCGCCTTGCGCATCGATGGCGCATCCTGCTGCAGTTTTCGGCTTTGCACGAGCGCTGAGTGGAGGTACAGGTTGTGGGGCATGACCGTGGCGCCAATGATTCCGATGGCGACGTAAAGCATTCCCGCTTCGCGCATGTGAGGGCTGACCAGCGCGGTCGCCATCTCCAGAAAGCTTGGCTTGGTTTGCGGCAACACAAAAAGCTCGACGAAGTAACAACCGCCGATCGTCGCAATCAACAACAGAACGACTGCTTCGATTGTCCGCATGCCAAATCGTTGCAGGGCCAGGAGCAGCAATACGTCCAGTCCCGTGATGATAACTGCCCAAAGGAGCGGGATGTGAAACAGCAAATTGAGCGCCACCGCGCTTCCCAACACTTCGGCCAGGTCGCAGGCGCCGATGGCGATTTCGCTCATCAGCCAGTTTGGCCAGCGAGTCCACCCGGGATACCAGTCCCGGCAGCATTGCGCGAGGTCCTTGCCGGTCACGACGCCCAGTCTGGCAGCGATGATTTGCATGAAAATGGCCATCAGGCTGGCTAAGCCCACGACCCAAAGCAACCCATACTTGAACTGCGCGCCGCCTTGTAGATCGGTTCCCCAGTTGCCAGGGTCCATGTAGCCGACGCTGACCAGAATTGCCGGTCCGACAAACGCGCGCCAGTGTTTCCACCAGCCCTCCCGATAGCTTGGGACCTCGACCGAGCTGTGCATCTCTTCCAGGGAGAGACCAGCGCCTTGGGAGGTGTTTTGTTTCATGCTGCCCTCTGACTCATCTTAACCCACGTATACCACAGCACATAACGGACATTAACCGCGATGTTGCCACACCGTAGGTAGACTTCTCTCGCAGACGTGATCCGAGAACTCATTCCTCACGCAAGTCTCTTCCATCGCCAGCGTTCATGACCGAGGCCGGACCACGCCAGACTGCCGACGCTGGCAAGGCCGCCGGGCCGGTAACCATCGTAAATCTCGCGATCATTCGTCAACACATGAGACATGATTTCGATGTGATCGCGCCGAGCGGTGCAGCCGAGATTCCGCTTGAATACGTCCACTTGCCACCAGAAGCAGTTTGAGCCAGTTGCGCGAGGTGATAGAATCTTTTCGCTTGGAAGACGAGCGGGCGTAGTTCAATGGCAGAATAGAAGCTTCCCAAGCTTCGGACGTGGGTTCGATTCCCATCGCCCGCTCCATAGCTCCGCAAGAAACTTCCGCTGATTCGACACTGAATTGAGATTTGCAGGATTCAACCATCCTGCCGACGGCTTGACGATCGGGCGCATTTCAGTGCCGAGCAGGATCCCATTTATTCTTGATTTCGATTCTCTCTTCCCGGTTTGCGCGCAGTCGGGGACAAGCGGTGTGCGTCAGAGAGTGTTATGGGCGATTGTCCAATAATCGCCAGGCGGGTATGAAGCTGACCCGCGTCAGGCCGGCCGAGAGGTCATCACGACCTGACGCGAGCTGGAAGGCGAACCGCTATCTCTCTCCGATGTGGAAGACGATCCCGACGGAGATGCGCACGCAATTAGACGTGACGCCGTTCGAGCGCAGACCGAAGTAGTCGACTTCGGGCCTGAGCCCAACCTTACCGCTTGTGCCTATCCCAATGTCGGCTCCTCCGCCAAAGCCGAATGCGAAGGGATTCACCGAACCGCCGAGGCCACCGACCGACGCCGAGACATGCGACCCGCCGAAGAGCGCCTGCGCAAAGGGCACGATCTGGCTCGACTGCCGGTAGGAAAACCGCGGGCCGAATGTATACGTCGTCGCCGTCACGCTCACGCCGCTAGGAGATCCGTGGTACACGCCCAAATCACCAACGACGCCAAACCAATTGTTGGCATTGTAGGCTCCTGATGCGTTGAAGCCGTTCAGATTCGCGCCGCCAGAGCCTGCGACGCCTCCGACTCGGAAATACGAATACCCGACCGAGACGTCGCCAGCCGGAGTCTGTTGCGCGCGCGACGGAATCGCGGCCAGTGAAAGCACGAGCGCCACCCAGATGAGTCTCTTCATTCGTTCCTCCATTGAATTATCCTGATCTTCCCGGGGGCGACGCTGAACGGGCGCCCCGCAGCGCCGCTGCACGCACTGCAAGTGCAAGACTGACGCAAACCTTCACCTGCACAACCACGCTAAGGCAGCAGCGGGCGCGCGTCAATTTCGGTGCCACAGGGCCGGGTCTTTTCAGATAACTGTACCAGCGGTCAGGTACGGTGCGAAAAAATGGAGAATTACAATGGGGAGACTTCGTGCCAGCCGAGCCCCTGCGCGCGCAAAGCCACCCTCTTCGCGGCATCCCGGACCGCGGAATCATCTGAAACGCCACGCCTAAAGCCGTACTCCCTTGCGTGATTGTCCGAGAACCTGATCTTTCACCAGGCGGGCTTCCGCCGCAGAAGGAACGTCACAGCGCAGAAACTATATGCGTCAAAACGGCTACCATGATTCCTAGGACGAAAAAAATTCCAAGCCTGCCCACGCATCCGAGCTGCGGCTCGGGTTCTTCTGCTGTCATTCGCGGAGCTCTGCTTGCTATATCCACGTTCCCTGTATCCTTCCCTCCCGATTGCGGCTCCGGTCCGGGTAATGGTTGTCAGTAAATTTGCGTGCCACATCCCGCAGTCGTCACGACCTCGGCTGATCTCCCTCGTGCACGGGATTGGCCTGGTGCTGCTCGCGGCACTCGAAACATACGTAAGCCTGGCACCATCCGCACAGTTCGACGTGATCGTCACAGAAGTATTGAAAGCACTCCGCGCATCGCCTGTTTGCTTGATGAGAACAACTTTGGGTCGTGCATCGCATAGCAACGATGCTACACGCACACAGCGTGGACAGTCCATCGAAACATTTCGACGTGGAAGCGACTTTTTCTGCACCGACGATGTAAGGTCGAGAGTGCCGGGCGCCTTTCGATTCGCATCGCCCGTCCTCTTCACGCAATCGCCAGCGGAATGGCCTTTTTCCACTTACCCTGCGACTTCAGAATGAGCTCGACGACTTCGCGCACCGCGCCTTCTCCGCCGCGAGCGGACGTAATGTAGTGCGCCGCGCGCTTCACTTCCGGGACAGCATCGGCGACGGCCACGGCCAGCCCGGCGCGATCGAGCAGCGGAAGATCCGGCAGATCATCGCCTACGAAGGCGACTTGTTCGTCTGTAACGCCCGCTCGAGCGAGGATCGCTTTGTACGCCTCCAGTTTTTTGGGCTGGCCTTGCGCGATGAACTCCATATTTGCTTCTCGCGCACGCCGCGCCGTTGCCGGCGAGTCCCTTCCGGTGATCAGCCCGGTCCGGATCCCCATGAGGCCCGCGAGCTTGATGCCTGCGCCGTCATGAGCGTTGAACATTTTCATCTCGGCCACGCTGCCGTCCGGAAACGACTGCAGGCAGACAAACCGCGGTGTCATCGTCCCGTCCACGTCCATCAGCAAAACGCGGATCTTCGCCGCGCGGCGCGCGACCTTGGGAGGAAATTTGATTTCCCTAATGGGCATGTTTAGCGGGCGAAAAAGAGCTCTCTCGCCGGTTCGCTCCTCGGATCGAAATGTGTGGGCATCTTGCGCATGCGAATTAAAACAGCTGCAGGTTCCAGAGGTCGTGGATGTGCACCACGCCCTCAAGCTGCCCCTCTGTGTCCGTGACCAGCACGGAAGTGATTTTCCTTTCCTCCATCAGGCGCAGCGCGGCGGCTGCGAATTCGTTTCGGGGAAGCGTCACGGGATTCTTGGTCATGCAATCCCCCGCGGTAAGATCGAGCACGTTTTCCTTGCGCCGCTGCATCACGCGGCGCAGGTCGCCATCGGTGATGACGCCGAGAAGCCGGCCGTCGGCCTCCGTCACGGCGGTCAGGCCCAGGCCCTTCCGGCTCATTTCGTAGATCACATCGGGCATCTTTGTCGTCAGGAGGACCCGCGGGACGGCGTCGCCCTTATGCATCAGCGCTTCCACGCGTCGCAGCTTCTTCCCGAGACGCCCGCCCGGATGCAGCGCGGCGAAATCCTCCTGCTGAAAATCGTGGCGTTCGGCCACCACCACGGCGAGTGCGTCGCCCATGGCCAGGGCGGCTGCGGTCGACGACGTTGGGGCGAGATTGAGCGGGCATGCTTCCTGTCTCACGCTAACGTCGAGGACCACGTCGCTCGCCGTCGCGAGCGTCGACCGAGGCTGGGCCGTCAGAGTAATGAGCGGAATGCCAAGCCGCTTAACGGCCTCCAGCAGTTCGACCAGCTCGTCGGTTTCGCCGCTCGAAGAGATCGCCACGAGAACGTCGCCGCGCGCGAGCATGCCCAGATCGCCATGGAGCGCTTCGGCTGCGTGCAGGAAAAACGACGGAGTTCCCGTGCTCGAGAATGTCGCCGCGAGCTTGCGGCCGATCAACCCCGACTTCCCCAGACCGGTGACCACGATGCGCCCCTGGCACTCGCAGAGAATGTCCACAGCCCTCTCGAACCGCGCATCCAGGCGGTCCGTCAGGGCGGCGATAGCGTCGGCCTCGATGCGCAGGACGCGCCGCGCGCTCTCCAGGACTGCTTTCTTCCGCCGCTCCTCATCCACCGTGCTTTGCGGTTTCATTGCCTCACCTTCGAGCGCGGGCCCTTACGGCGCTCAACACTGGGAACTGAAAGCTTGCGCACCTCGCCCGTCGCCGTTGCGGCGGGAGCGTCCCATTCACGGACGACAGCAGAAAGACGCAGGATTTTTTGAACCAGAGGCCGCAACTCACCTAGCGCGAGCGCATTCGTGCCGTCGGAAAGGGCCTTGGCGGGATTGTCGTGAACCTCAAGAAAGATGCCATCAACACCCACGGCCGCGCCGGCCCGCGCCAGCGGCTCGATGAACTCGGGCTGGCCGCCGCTTGACTTCCCTGCCCCTCCCGGCAGCTGGACCGAATGCGTCACGTCGAAAACCACCGGATAGCCAAGCTTGCGCATGATGGGAAATGAGCGCATGTCGACGACAAGATTCTGGTAACCGAACGACGTGCCGCGCTCGGTGAAGATGATCTTTTCGTTTCCGGTACTGGAGACTTTTTCCGCGGCGAGACGGATGTCCCACGGCGAAAGGAACTGGCCCTTCTTGATATTGACCACGCGGCCGGAGCGGCCCACGGAAATCAGCAGGTCCGTCTGCCGCGAGAGGAACGCGGGAACTTGCAGCACGTCGCAGACTTTTGCGGCTGGGCCCACATGCGAGATCTCATGCACGTCGGTGAGGATCGGCAGGCCGGTGCGCTTCTTGATCTTGGCCAGAATGCGCAAACCCTCATCAAGACCCGGACCGCGGTAGGAGGAGAGCGAAGAGCGGTTGGCCTTGTCGTAAGACGCTTTGAAAATCAGGGAAACTCCCAGATCGGAGGCGATTGCCGCCAACCGCTCGGCCATCATCGTGGCGTGCCCTTCGCTTTCGATGACGCAGGGCCCGGCGATGAGAAAGATCGGCGAATCTCCGCCCACCCGGATGACCCGGCCCGGAGGAGTGCCGACTGAAAATGGGCGCGACGGTTCCATTAATTGGCCTTCCCGTTCTCGCCTGGTGGCTTCGAAATCCGAAGCGAGAGTTGGGCCAGAACGACCGCCAAGCCCAGCAGACTATTCGCGTTCGGCGAGGTTTTCAACTTCGAATCGGGACGCGGGGCAATAGTGTACAGACCTAGCGGGACACCCGCCGTTTGTTTGCAGCGAGTTCGGGCGATCTCAGCTCGCACGGGTGCACCGAGCTGGCAGCCGCGGAAAGTCGAGAGTCGCGATTGGCGATTCTCGAGCGGCAGGCCCCAGAGGGAATTTTGGTAGTTCGTCATCTGCGTGCATCCACCCCCTTCACTTCCGGCCCTCTGTCAGGCTAGCGATCATCGGCATCGGTTGCAAGGGGTTGTTCGTGCAGACGTGACCGGACCCGAAGGCGCCTTGCACGAAGCTCCGCGGCCACGAAGCGATGCAAGCCGGTCAGCCTCAACATCGTCAGCTGCATCGCGGGACCTGCCCTTGCTGTCCTGGCTTCCTGCGAGCTGAGAGGCAGGATCGCTAGGACAGCCGCCGGAAGCCTCAGTTTTGAAGGCCTGACCTACATGCGGATGGTCGTGCGATAATGCGGGGCCTGAATTTCATGGGAGAGACACATGACTATGGAACTGCCGAAAGAAGTGCTGGATAGCGTAGACATCTCCGCGATCACGCAGTTAATCCTGCGGGAGCGTGAAAGCCGCGACCTGGGCCGCTGGGAGAGGATGAAAGGGTGCTTTTGGCCCGACTCCCTCGTGCGAGTGAGTTGGTTTCGCGGCAGCGGACCGGATTTCGTGACTGGATCGATCGACATGGCAAAGCGACGGGTCTTGGCGAAGCATCGGCTGGGGCCGATTCTCGTGAACTTGGCTGGCGATCGGGCGGTTGCGAGCATGAGTGCGATTATTGACATACCGGCAAAGCTGCAGGGAATGGACTTCACGCTATCGAGTCACGCGCGGTTTCTCTACCGAGCGGAGCGGCGCCAGCAAAAGTGGGGCCTTTCCGGCTTCGATGCGATTTACATGCGGGACGAGCTCACACCGGCCATCCCTGGCCAGTCTATTTCGATTGATGCGAACGACGTGAAGCGTTTCAGGGCCACGTATCGCATGCTCTCGTACTATCTCAGCACCCAGGGATATGACATCGATTCGAATCTTGCCGGCGAGGATCGGCCGGATCTCGTGGACGCGCTGAATCAGGAGTTATACGGCTGGGCGGGGATAACGCTCTAGCAATCGTCGGAGAGGATCGCTTTCGCTTGCCCTCACGGAACCGCCGATCCCAGCGCATTCCGGGCCTTTAGACCGCTCGAAGGCAGCGACACTTGCGCCAGGGCGTAGTACACCGCTTCGGCGAGCGGAATTCACACCCCAGGGCGGCAATGTGGAGGTCGTCGTTAAGGCCGTAAATCTCCTATTGATAAAGAGTTAGCCTCTTACACCGCTAATTCTGCAAGTAAAATGCCGTCCGGATGTGCTTAACACGGCATCGGATTTTCAACTCGAACCGGAGGATACGGCCGCCAATTGGGTGAATTCGATGTATAGTACTAGAATGATGGTAAGAGATCGTTCTCCCTCCCCCGATGTGCGCCACAAGTGGGAAACTTTTTCCCCACATACGGCATCGAATAGTTGTGACCATGCGAACACCTAAGCGCAAGGGTACCGGACGTTTAGTCCCAACGCGGCCCACCGGCCTCGAGTATCGGGTGAGGTATGGAATTCACCCGGTCCCCCAAATGCAGCAGCACGGCCGGGGTATGCGGCCTGTCCGATGGGAACGTTGCAGCGTGCGCCCATCCGGCACGCACCGAATCCCGCAAGGAACCTACTTCCTTCATGCGGATGAGGGCGGGGTCTTTCAACTGAAATACACCGGTAGTGTGTGGGAATACCTCACCGTCGCGTAACCGCGGACCCGTTTATCTGTACACTTCATCGCCCGTAGGCCACTTCGGGCCACGAGAGTCTCTGCCCGCGCGTCAGCGAGCAGCGCCGTTTTGCGCAGGAGCGCGCGGCGGACCTTGGATCGGCGTGCCTTGCACGAGAATCACCTGCCAACCGGACTGCGTTGCCACCCACACGCTCGAAACCCGCATTTCCACTCGGAAAGGCTCCGGGCCCAGAATGCCCGGCGCCAGAACCACCTCGGTCGGCCCTGATACGATCGCCCCGCCGTCGAAGAGCACAACCTTGGCATCCTTGAGCTCGTAGGTAGTGAGTTTGAGCTGACCACTCTGTAGAGAACTGAGAAACTCTCTCTTGGTTTGCGCGATCGCGCTTCCGTGGATGAAAATCGCATCATCGGCCATCAGGGCGGAAACCGCCGGAATGTCCGCAGCAATGCTTGCCGCTTGGAATTTCTTCTGCAACTCAATCGCCTCCGATTCGGTTAGCTGAGCCTTCGATTCGGTTTTGCGCCGAGCTTTCGAAACTCCACCGCCTGCAAGACTCACAAACAACGCAACTCCCAGAGCGACTGCATACCTTCGCGTCGAGCGCTTCTTCCAATCAGTTGTCCGTCGCATCATGTGCACTCCCTGACTCCTTGTTGTCCCGCCGCAGCGCGCCGCGCGGAAACCGCGCATGTCGGACCGGCGGAATGTGCCAACCCGCGCTGCAGAGACAAACGAGTGGCAGAACCGTATCACGGCGAGGGAGCGCCTGTGAATGTGAAAGAGATGGATTTCGATTCCTTCGGGCGGAGCGTGACGGTCCGGTCCTGCGTGCCGAATTTCTCATGCCACGCCTCGATCGTGTACGTGCCCGGCGGGAGATTCTTCAGCTCGAAGTTGCCGTTCGGGGGCGTAACGGCGAAGTAGGGATGCGCAAAGACGAAAACGAACGCGCGCATCCACGGGTGAACGTTGCACATGATGGGAATGGCGAGTTCCGGGCGTTCAAAGAATGTCTCGAAGGGTGGCTCGCCGGGCTGCTCGGAGCGGTTCCAGGAGCGATTCTCGCGTGGCAGGGCATGAACGTTGTGGACAGTCCGGTCGTCGTTGGTGATCACGAGGGTTTGATTCGTCATCAGGGCTACCACGCGGGGCTTGTACATGCAGCGTTCCTGGTCGAGGTAGACCCGTTGCTTCGGTGTATCGAAGCGATAGCGGCCGAGGCCGGACTTGACGTATACGACGACATTGGCTAGCCCGCCGTGGTCGCCCGTGACCACGATTGGAGGAATCACCGGTGCGCGGTTTGCCTGCGCGCAGGCAGGTTCGGCGCTCATGTCAATCGGGCGAAAAACGGGCGCCGAGCCTGCGAACGTGACCGTACCGGAGATGGACCCGGCGGTGGCCGGGTCGACGACTGCGGTAGCGGCGGGCTCGCTCGCGGTTTCCCCGTTTTGATTCTTCCCGCAGCCCGCGATCGCCAGCGCGAGAGTGACTGCCACTGCGAGTTGAAAGAGGCGTGACTTCAAGGCGGACGGCTCCCCGTTTTAAAAACCTACATATCGACAAAGCCGCGCTCGCGCCGCAATCACACCCGGCGCGCAGACACGACTGCCGCAACGGCTGCAAGGGCGCGATCGATGCCGGCGCGGTCCACGTCGTAGTGCGTGACCATGCGGATGCTGAATTTCCCAATTGAGCTGCAGAGGACCTTCTGCTTCGCGAGCGCCCCGCATATTTCGGCCGCTGTGCACCCGGTCCCCTGTGCGTCGAAGATCACGATATTGGTGACGACTTTCGTCGGGTCGAGAGCGATGCCCGAGATTCGCGCGAGCCCTTCGGCGAGATACCGGGCGTTCTCGTGGTCGCCGCCGAGAACCTTGGGGCTCTCATCGAGCGCGATCAGCCCGGCGGCTGCCAGAACTCCGGCCTGGCGCATGCCTCCTCCGAGGAGTTTGCGTCCGACGTGTGCCTTGCTGATGAAGTCGCCCGAGCCGACGAGCATCGAGCCAACCGGCGCGCCGAGTCCCTTTGAGAGACAGAACATCACCGAATCGAATTTCCGCGTGAGATCGGCCACGCTGCGCCCGAGCGCGACGGCGGCGTTGAATATGCGAGCGCCGTCAAGGTGCACAGGAATGCCGGCGCCGTGCGCACGCTCGCAGATCTCGTCGGCGACTTCCTGCGGATAGACGGCGCCGCCGTGCATGTTGCTCGTGTTTTCGAGTTCGATCAAACCGGTCTGCGCGTGGTAGTAGATCTTGGGGCGGATCAGCGGTTCGATCAGCTCCCAAGTGAGGATGCCCCCGGCCGCTGACGCGGTGTAGGGCTGGCATCCAGCGATGGCGGAAATCGAAGCGAGCTCGAAATTGTTGATATGCGCGCGCTGCTCGCAGATCACTTCCATGCCGGGACGCGTCCAGGTCTTGATGGCCAGAAGATTGCCCATCGAGCCGGAAGGGACGAACAGAGCGGCCTCGCGCTCGAAAATTTCCGCGGCGCGCGACTGCAAGCGATTGACCGTCGGGTCTTCGCCATAGACGTCGTCGCCTACATCCGCCTCGGCCATGGCCCGGCGCATCGCGGGCGTTGGACGCGTCACGGTGTCGCTGCGAAGGTCGATCGGTGAATGCGGATCGGACTTGGCCATAGACGTGATAATAACGCCAGTTTGACAGTTTCGAGTTGACGGTTCGGAGCTCAAAAGACGAAACGGGGACGAAGTGGGTCGCCCGCGTTTAGGGCCGCCGCGCGGTATGCAGCACAACGCTGCCGCAATTCCAGGACGTGATGTGCACGTCGCCGAAGCCGGATTTTTCCATCAGCGCGGCGAGTTCGGCGGGTGACGGAAACCTGGCGACGGAACTCGGCAGGTACGCATACGCCTCGCTGCTGCCGGAGATGGCTCCGCCGATGCGCGGCAAGATCTTCCGGAAATAGAAACGGAACAGGCCGGCCAGCGGGCCAGAACCCGGTTCCGTGAATTCCAGGATGCCGACTTC
>DATLWP010000135.1:0-3726 GCA_035576265.1 Candidatus Polarisedimenticolia bacterium | reverse complement strand
AAGAGTTCGGTATCGTAAGTGTAGAGCAAGTTTCCGCCGAACACCACTGCTGCGCCGCTGACTCGCTAATAGTCGATCCCCCGCTGCGCGAGGATGCCTTTCGTGTACGGATGCTTCACGTCCCTCATCTCGGTCACAAGATCGGCCGCTTCGACCAATCTCGGATGCGCGTTTCGCCCCGTGCAGATCACGTGCACGCGCTCCGGCCTCTTCTCGAGCGACTCGACAACGCGGTCCGCGTCGAGCATCTTGTAGCTGATCACGTAATTGATCTCGTCCAGGACCACCAAGTCGTATCTCTCCCCGTAAATCTGTTCGCGGCCGTATTCCCAGGCCTGCTCGCACAGGCGAACGTCCTCCGGGTCCGCCTCCGCTCCGCCCACCTTCACGAAGCCGCGGCCCATGGGGCGAATCTCGAATTTGTCGTCGCCGAGCATTTTCGCCGCGTCGAGTTCCCCATAGTGCCACGAACCCTTGATGAACTGCACCATCAGCACACGCAGCCCCTGCCCGACGGCGCGGAACGCGGTCCCCAGCGCGCACGTGGTCTTGCCCTTGCCCGATCCCGTGTAGACGATCAGAAGCCCCTTGCCTTCCGGCATCGAATCGCGCCCCGTAAAAACAGCTCACAATAGTGGCTGGGCGCCAGCAAAACGTCAAGAAGCGACTTGCCGTAACGGCACCCGGATGACGCAGAGGACGCGTTTCTGACGTTCTCCGGTCTCCGTGCTTCCGCGCCTCCGTGGCTGCCGCTTCATTTCGGGTACGGATGGCCGGCCAGAATGGCGAAGGCGCGGTAAATCTGCTCGGCCAGCACGACGCGGGCAAATTCGTGGGGCATCGTCAACGTCGAGAGCGAAATGCTTTGGGCGGCGCGGGAACGAAGCTCGGCCGGAAAACCTTCGGCGCCTCCGCACAGAAAGACGATCTCGCGCGTGCCGCGGTCGCGCAAATCGCCCAGCCAGCGAGCGAATCGCTGCGAAGTGAACTGTTTCCCCGCGGCATCGAGCAGGACCACCGTGGCACTTGGCTCCATCTTCAGTTTGCGCAGCGCGGCGGGAGCCCCCTCGCGCAGCTCCGTGACTCCGATCTCCGCGTAGTGGCGTATGCGGCGGACATAATCATCGAGCAGTGCTCGCATTTCCTCTCGGCGGGTCTTGCCGAGCATCACGAGATGGATCTTCATGATTCGAGGAACTCAACTGTCACCGATCGGGCACGTTCGGCGAACTCACAAAAGAGCCGTCACATCAGGCCGTATTTCTTCCGCTTTTCGAGCAGCGTCTTGCGGCTGATCCCTAGGATTTCCGCGGTCTGGCCGATCTTGTAGTGCGTGGCTTCGAGCGTCGCTTGGATGGCCACACGCTCCAAATCCTCGAGCGACTGCAGCGCGCCCAGCGGGCCTCGCCTGGTCCCTGCCGTTTGCAGAATCTGTGGAAAATCCTCCGGACCGAGCAGCGGCCCTTTCGCGAAGACGAGCGCGTGCTCGATCGCGTTCTTCAGCTCGCGCACGTTTCCGGGCCATGCGTACGCCTCGAGCAGTTGCAGCGCTTCCGGCGCGAGATTCGCATCCGTTCGGCCATGCACCGGGCCGAGCCGCTCCAGGAAATGCGAAGCCAGGGGAGCAATGTCGGCCGGGCGCTCGCGCAAAGGCGGTACCGCGATGGCCAGCACGTTCAGGCGGAAAAAAAGGTCTTCGCGAAAGCGTCCCGCGGCCACAGCCTGGCTCAGGTCCGTATTCGTGAGCGCCATGATCCGCGCGTCCATGCGCAGCGTCTCCGTGCCACCGAGCCGCTCGAATGTGCGCTCTTCCAGCACGCGCAGCAGCTTGGCCTGTAGCCCCGGCACGAGTGCCGCCACCTCGTCGAGCACAATCGTGCCGCCCTGCGCCAACTCGAGCCTTCCTGGTTTGCGCGCGATTGCTCCCGTGAACGCCCCTCGCTCGTGTCCGAAGAGTTCCGATTCGACAAGATCCGTGGGCAGGCTGGCGCAGTCAATCTTAAGAAACGGGGCGTCGCGGCGCGGCCCATGTTCGTGAATCCACCGCGCGAGGTGGTCCTTGCCCGTGCCGCTCTCGCCGGTGATCAGCAACGTCGTCGCTGTGTCTGCCAGCTTTTCGGCGATTTCGAGAACACGGCGGGATGCTGGATCTGCCGCCACCCACGCGATGTTGGCGTCGCTCATGGTTGTGCCGCGCCGCTTTCGGATTCGCCGCGCGCTTCGGAAGGCCTTTCAGGCGCCGGAAAATCCAGGCGCTCGGCGGTGCGCCAAAGGCGCTCGAGATCGTAGTATTGCCTGGCGCGCTCGCTGAAAATGTGCACCACGAAGCTGCCGTAATCGAGGAGCACCCATTCCGCGCCGGACTTCCCTTCCCGGTGGGCCAAGCGCACGTTCTGCCGCTCGAGGCGCTCCTCGATGGCCTCGCCGATTGCCTGAATTTGGGGCTGGCTTCGTCCGGAGCACAGCAGAAAATACTCGGCAAACGCGCCGGCGCCGGGGAGTTTCAGCACCGTGATGTCCACCGCCTGCTTTTCCTGGGCCGCTTCGACGGCCCAGCGGATTTCGGGACGAAGTTTGTCCTTATTCACCGGTACAAGGCCTGCCCGAAAATGTATTCCTCTACGCGGGCGGGTACAAGCCCGTGGATGCCCTGCCCTCGCTCCATCCTCTCGCGAACCTCGGTTGAAGAGATGTGGCTCGACACGGTCGTCAGCAGATGCACGACCGATTTGCGCAGCACGATTTTGTGCGGATTCGGCGCTGTCGTGCGTCCCAACTTTTCCGGTGGAACGACCAGGCGCAAAGCATCCAGGCGGAATCCCGGCCGGCTCGCCACGATGAAATCGCAGGCATCCAGCAGCGCCTCGTAATTTTTCCAGGTGGGGAATTCGAGAAACTGATCCGCGCCGAGAATAAAGTATGCGTGATCGTCGGGGTGTTCGCGGCGAAAACGCCGGACCGTGTCAATCGAGTAGAACGCGTGCGGCCCGCCGCCGTCCGGTGGCGCCTCCGCAAGCGAAGGCAGGAACCCCGGATGATCCGCGCACGCCAGAGCCACCATGGCATAGCGGTGCGCGAAGGGCGTAAGCTCCCGCTTCAATTTGTGCGGCGGGCGCGAGGAAACTATGAAATAAATTGCGTCGAGATGGAACCGCCGCTGCGCCGCCTGCGCCACGGCGATGTGGCCGGAATGAATCGGGTCGAAGGTCCCGCCAAAAAGCGCGACCGAACGCCGATGCGCTCCGCCGGATGGCTTCTGAGCGGCCGGCGACGTCAACGTTTCTCCCCATGACGCGTCGCCACACGCTCTCCGGCAACAAGTGGAACGCGGGGCGATCCCGCAACAGGCAGATCGCCGCCGGCCGCCTCGTTCGATGTCTGAGCTGGGACGACCGGCTTCGGGATGCGATCGAGAGCGTCCGCCATCGCCCGCACGAGCTCGGCCACCCCCTCGCCGCTTGCGGACGAGATGGCGTAAAACGCGAGGCCGCGCCCGGCCGCAAATGCCCGGAGTTTTTCGAGGCGCTCCCGATTCGTCGTGGCGTCCAGTTTGGTGGCCACCACGATCATCGGCTTCTCCGCCAGTGCGGCGCTGAATGAGGCGAGCTCGTTTTCGATGATCTCGAAATCGCGCACGGGATCGCGGTCGTTTGCATCGCTCGTGTCGATCAGATGCGCGATCAGCCTCGTGCGTTCCACATGCTTCAGAAACCTTGTGCCCAGCCC
>DATLWP010000134.1:0-8708 GCA_035576265.1 Candidatus Polarisedimenticolia bacterium | reverse complement strand
GCCGCAAGCATGATCTATGCCGGGCTGGCGCTCCTGTTCGCAACGCTTGCCATCCCGATCCGCCTCGATGGGAAGTGGATCACCATCGCCTGGGCGATCGAAGGTCTGTCGCTGGTCTGGAGCGGCTTGCGTATCCGTTCGCTTGCGGTGCGGGGCGGCGGCATCGTGCTTCTGGTGGTAGTGGTGATTCGCCTGATCGGTGTGCCGTTTCAGCCTGGCCCTGCGTTCCTATTGAACGAACGCTTCCTCACGCTGGCGCTTTGCGCGGCGTGTTTTCTGGCAGCTTTTCTCTTTGCAGGGCGCGCGGAAGTCGAACTCGAAATCGCGGAAATGCGCATCTACTACGCATTCGCCATCGCCGCCAACCTCTGCTTTCTCGCCGCACTTTCACTCGATGTGTGGGACCTCTACGGCCGGATGCCCTCGCTCGGGATCGACCGCGGCCTCGCGCAAAATCTTGCGCTCTCGGTGCTTTGGCTGGTGTACGCGCTCGCGTTGCTGGCCGTCGGCGTGATCAAGGACTCGGCCGCGCCCCGCTGGCAGGCGCTGGCGCTGTTGGGCGCCGTGATCGTCAAAGTGTTCTTTTTCGATCTTTCGTTTCTGGCGCGCTTTTACCGGATCGTGTCGTTCCTCCTGCTCGGGCTGGTGCTGCTGTTCGTGTCGTTCTTCTACCAGCGGCGTTCCAAAACAACGGACGGCACAAAGGAACCGTGAAGACGAAATCTCGATGGGAGAACTTCTGTTTGACCGCGGCGATCTTCGGCGCGCTCGCGGCGCTGGGGGCCGCTTCGCTGCCGAGGGCTTGGACCCACTGGCGCTACTCGCGCTCGATCGGGCTTCCGGCGGCGGATACGACCCGACTGGCGGGCATCGTGGTGCCGCCGGATGCGTACGCTCATTTGCAACGCGGACTCGGCGACGTTCGCGTGATCGATGATGCCGGCGCCGAGGTTCCTTACGCCCGCTTCCTTCGCCTCGGCTCCGAAAGTTCCGTATCTCTGCCGGCCACTCTGCTCGAAAACAGCTTCTCGGCCGGCCATTACACCCAACTCGTCCTCCATATTCGGCAGCCGGCGCCGTTCCACAACGCCGTCCGCATCCAGACGAGCCAAGCGGAGTTCATCGAGTGGGTGAAGGTCGAAGCCAGCGACGACGCTCGCGTCTGGCGCGTCGTGCAGGAGCGCGCGCCCATCTTTCGATTCCAGAAGCAACGACGCGAGGGCATTCAGACTGTGTCGTATTCGGAGAATAACGCGTTGTATCTGCGCGTGCGAATTCTCGACGGCGAAAAGTCGTTTCCGGTCACCGGAGCCGCGGTCCTATATCAAACATCCGAGCTGCCGGAACGCATCCCGCTTGAGATCGGTGTCGTGCCGGACTCCCATCCGCCCCCGGGCCGCAGCGGTTGGATCGCGGACTTCGGCACGCGGTCGATTCCGGTGGCGGAGGTGCGCTTCGAGGTCCCTGGACAGGCAGAATTCATTCGCCCGGTCGAGTTGTCCACCAGCGACGACGGCAAGGAATGGTCCGGATTCGCCCGGGGGGAAATCTATCGCTACCACCAGGCCGAAAGGATGCAGGAGCACCTCGCCGTGTCCCTCCCCTACGAAGAACCGGGCGGGCGCTACTGGCGCGTGGAGATTGTCAACGGCAATGATGCGCCGCTCGAGGGCGCCACGCCGCATTTTTACGCCACGCCGCGGCACATCATTTTCGAGCAGCAGCCGGGAAGAAGCTACCGCCTGATATACGGCCAGTACCGGGCCGAAGCGCCGCAGTACGATCTCGAGCGCCGGCTGAGCGCGAAGCAAGAGGAAGCAGCGGTAGCCGGTCAGACAGGCCCCGAAGAAGAAAATTCCGACTATTCCGATCCGCGGCCGTGGACTGAACAGCACGCTATTTTCCTGTGGATCGTGCTGGGGATCGTCGTGGCGCTGCTCGGCTACTCGGCGATTCGGTCGCTGCGCCGCTCCGCGCCCCCACCGGCCAGCCCAAGCGAGTGACTCCTGGCCCAAAATGAAAGAAGGGCGCCCGCCTCGGCAGGCGCCCTTTGAGGTTTCGATCTGAATTTCCTTCGTCTAGCTGCAGCCGGAAGTCGAGCCGCAGTTCGAGCACTTGTAGCAGCTGCCGTTTGGTGTCATCAGCATGCCGCACTCGGAACAATACGGCGCGTCGTCGATGGCGGCGCGAGGACGAGTGGCTGTCTCTGCTTCCGGCGTTTTCGTCGCCGCAACGGCCACCGGCGCGGCGGGTTTCGCGGGCGTCTCCTCTTCAACCGCTGCGGTATCGCTATCCAGATAATCCGGCGAGATGAATTTTCCGCCGAGCCACCGTCCGATGTAATCCACGATCGACTTGGCGTAGCGGATTTCCCGATTGCCGGTGTAACCGGAGGGCTCGAACCGCGAATTCACGAACTTGTCCACCAGCGCGCGGAGCGGCACGCCGTATTGCAGCGCGATGGAAACCGATAGCGCGAAGGCGTCCATGATCCCGGAAAGCGTCGAGCCCTCCTTCGCCATCTTGATGAAGATTTCGCCCGGAGCACCGTCTTTGTACTTCCCGACGGTGAGGTATCCCTCGTGGCCGCCGACCGAAAACTTGTGCGTGATCGAATCGCGCTCGTTCGGCAGTTTGCGGCGCTTGGCGCGTGCCGCGGTAAACAGTTCCTGCTGCTCCGGCGAAGGAATCTCTGCGGGAGCGGGCGCTGCGACAGTAGCCTTGGGCACGGGTGCGGCGGCTTTCTCACTTTCCTTCTTGCCGGCGGCGGAAAGCGGCTGCGAGCGCTTGGAGTTGTCACGGTAGATCGCCACGGCCTTGAGCCCGAGCTTCCAGGACTCCGTGTAGGCATCCATGATGTCCTCGGCCGTCGATTCCTCCGGCATGTTGATCGTCTTGCTGATCGCGCCGGAAAGGAACGGCTGCGCCGCGGCCATCATGCGCAGGTGGCCGCGCCAGGAAATCGACCGGCCGCCGCCCATCGGCGCGAGGGAGCAATCGAACACGGCGAGGTGTTCAGGCTGGAGGCCCGGCGCGTCTTCGATTTTCCCGTTCGCGTCGATGTAGTCCACGATCTGCGCCACCTGCTCGGGTGGATAGCCGAGCCTCATCAGCGCCTGCGGCACCGTGTTGTTGACGATCTTGATCACGCCGCCGCCGACCAGCCGCTTCTGCTTCACCAGCGCGAGATCGGGCTCGATGCCCGTGGTGTCGCAATCCATCATGAAGCCGATCGTGCCGGTGGGCGCGAGGACGGAAACCTGCGAATTCCTGTAGCCGAACTTCTCGCCGAATTCGAGCGCCGCATCCCAGGACTCCTGCGCGGCGCGCAGCAGCGACGGCTGAACGTTCTCTTCCTTGATCGGCCGGAGCGAATCGCGGTGCATGCGGATCACGTCGAGCATGGGCTCCCGGTTGCGCATGTAGCCGCCGAACGGCCCCATGCGCTCGGCGATGCGCGCCGACTGCGCGTAGGCCTCTCCGGTCATCAGCGCCGTGACCGCCCCGCAGAAGTCGCGGCCGCCGTCGGAATCGTAAGGGAGCGCCAGCGACATCAGCAGCGCGCCGAGATTCGCGTAGCCCAAGCCCAGCGGGCGATAGTCGTGCGAATTGCGCCCGATCTTTTCGGTCGGATAGCTCGCGTTGTCGACCAGGATCTCCTGCGCGGTGATCGTGATGTCCACGGCGTGGCGGAATCCATCGGTGTCGAACTGGCCATTCGCCCCGAGGAACTTCAGCAGATTGAGTGAGGCGAGATTGCAGGCCGTATCGTCGAGAAACATATATTCCGAGCAGGGATTCGAGGCGTAGATGCGGTCCGTGGCCTTGCACGTGTGCCAGCGGTTAATTGTCGTGTCGTACTGCATGCCGGGATCGCCGCACTGCCAAGCGGACTCGGCCATCTTGTGCATCAAGTCCCGGGCGCGGTACTGCTCGGCTGGCTTGCCGTCGTTGACGTTGCGCGTCCACCAATCGCGGTCTTCCTCGGCTGCCCGCATGAAGTCGTCGGTGACGCGCACCGAATGATTCGCGTTCTGGAAGAAGACGGAGGCATACGCCTCGCCGTCGATCGAAGAGTCGTAGCCTTGCTCGATCAGGACGTGCGCCTTGCGCTCCTCCTTCATCTTGCTCTCGATGAATTCCAAAATGTCCGGATGGTCGGCGTTCAAGATCACCATCTTCGCGGCCCGGCGCGTCTTCCCGCCGCTCTTGATCACGCCCGCGAATGCGTCGAATCCCTTCATGAAGCTGACCGGCCCCGAGGCGATTCCGCCGCCCGAGAGCGATTCGTGGCTGCCGCGCAGCGTCGAGAAATTCGTGCCCGTGCCGGAGCCCCACTTGAAGAGCATTCCTTCGGTCTTCGCCAGGTTCATGATCGAATCCATGTTGTCCTGGACGGAGTTGATGAAGCACGCGGAGCACTGCGGCTTGGCCTGTACGCCCACGTTGAACCACACCGGCGAATTGAAGGCCACCTTCTGCTCGACCAGCAGGTGGGTCAGTTCGTCGCGGAACGCACCCTTCGATTCCGCCGTGGCGAAATAGCCGCCCTCGTCGCCCCAGCGGACGATCGTGTCCACCACGCGCCCGATCAGCTGGCGTACGGAAGTTTCGCGCTCGGGCGCGTTCAGCTTCCCGTGAAAATATTTCGACGCGACGATGTTCGTCGCCGTCTGCGACCAGCCCTTTGGCACCTCCACGCTCTCCTGGCGGAAAATCACCTGTCCCTTGTCGTTGCCGATCAGCGCCGTGCGCCTTTCCCATTCGACCTTTTCGAACGGATGTGTCTTTCCGTCCGTGAACCGGCGCGCGAATTCCAGGCCAGTCGTCCGCCGGGTCGTTTGATCTGTATGCAGGTTTGTGTTCAGGGCCATTCTTGTTTCCGCCATCGTCTGCCTCCGCGCCGGCAGTCGTGCCGCCGAAAAGTTGGCCGGGGTGCCAAGCGGGAGGAACTCTCCTAATTCTACTCCCAACCGGAACCCGGAATGTTGTTGCGTGTATCGGGAGATACACGGAAATGAGGGGGACTTGACCGGAAGAGCAGGCAGTTTCTACCAAAAAAACCGCCGCCCGAACCGAAAAATGAGAAAAGCGCAGCTAAACCGCGCTAAATTTCGTGGCGCGGTGCGAAGTGAGCGCGTCCCCGTCGTTGTTCGGTTGAACCCGAGCCGGATCTCAACGTGCCGGCCACCCGCGCTGCGCTGGATGACCGACCCACGTTCCCCCCGAGTCTGGGTGCGCAGTATATGGCTTGTGGAAAACTTGTCAAGTGAAATCGGCCGCGCGACCACAAAATGTTTGGCTGCCAGTGTCGAAGTCGTCTACTGGTAGTGGTTGCCGCGCGCAGCCCACCATATCCATGCTCGGCGCTCGGCATGCCCCCAGCCTCCAACAGCTCCACGGTTGTGCCGTTCGAGGCAACAGCGCTGAATTGACTTGAGCGGTGTAATTGAAAAAAATGAATAATGACAGCCATGAGTTCCCTTGCCATCGAAATCGTCGGATTGACGAAGGATTATCCCGTGGGTTTCTGGCGCAAGCGAATGCGCCGCTCGCTCGATAACCTCACGCTCCAGGTCGAGCAGGGAGAGGTATTCGGATTCCTCGGGCCGAACGGCGCCGGGAAAACAACCACGCTGAAGCTTCTAATGCGGCTGATCTTTCCCACAGCCGGCACCGCACGAATTCTCGGCCGCCCGATCGACGACGTACAGATGCACCGCCAGATCGGCTATCTTCCCGAGCAGCCCTATTTCTACGATTATTTGACGGCGCGCGAATTCCTCGACTACTACGCGCGGTTTTCCGGCTACGACGCTACGGAGCGGCGCCAGCGCGTGACGCGATTTCTCGATCGCGTGGGACTTGCCGGGGCGGGCGACGTGCAGCTGCGGAAATTTTCCAAGGGCATGCTGCAGCGCGCGGGCATCGCGCAGGCCATCCTTCACGATCCGCAGGTGGTTTTTCTCGATGAGCCGATGTCGGGCCTCGACCCCATCGGCCGTCGCGAGGTGCGCGACATCATCCTCGACCTCAAGCGCCAGGGGCGCACCGTGTTTTTCTCCACGCATATCCTTTCGGACGCCGAGATGCTCTGCGACCGGGTCGCTGTCTTGCACCTGGGAAAGCTGCAAGGCGTGGGAGCGCCTGGGGAAATCGTTTCGATCGAGGTGCACGGGATCGAAATCTATTTTGAGGCTCGCGATGGACGGTCTTTGCCGGCAAGCCTCACCGAGCGGGCCACGGCCATGGGCAGACGCTATCGAATCGAGGTACCGGAAGCCCAGCTCTACGCGGCGCTCGAACAGTTGCGCGCCTGCGAAGCGCGGATTCTTTCCGTATCTCCCGTGCGCCCGACGCTCGAGGATTATTTCTTTCGCCTGGTGAACGACTCTGCGGGTTCGCATGCCGTCGAGGTGAACGTCCGATGAGCACGATGCCGGGAGTCGTGGCGATCAATACGTTTCGCGAAGCGGTACGCGACCGCGTCCTCTACAACCTGGTCTTTTTCGCGCTGGTGATGATCGGAGCCGCTGTGCTCGTCGGGCAGATTTCGATCGGGATCGAGCGGCTGGTGATCATCAATCTCGGCCTATCGGCGATTTCCATCTTCGGCCTTGTGATGGCCGTCTTCATCGGCGTGGGGCTGGTCTACAAGGAAATGGAGAAGCGCACGCTCTACAGCCTGCTGGCGAAACCGATCCGCCGCTGGGAGTTTCTCGTCGGAAAATATGCGGGGCTGCTGCTAACGCTGGTGGTCAACACTTCCTTCATGACGCTCGGCCTCGCCGCCGCGCTCTTCTACGTTGGCCGGCCGTTCCTGCGCTCCGACGCTTCCATTCTGATCGCTGTCTATTTCATCTTGTTGGAGTTGGCGCTGGTCACTGCATTGGCTCTGTTTTTCTCCTGCTTTTCAAGCCCGATGCTCTCGACGCTGTTCACGTTGGGGATCTACGTCACCGGTGTATTCGCCAGGGACATTCGCGACGTCGGTGAGTTCACTCACAATCCCGCGCTTAAGGGCGCCACGCGGATCCTCTACTACCTGGTCCCGAATTTTCACAACTTCAACGCGATTGCCCCTGCGGCGCACGCAGAGCCCATCCCGTTTTCTCTGGTGTGGCACAACACACTCTATGCCCTGCTGTATGTCGTGCTGCTTTTGTTGGCCGCCTCGGCCGTGTTTTCCGGCCGCAATATGAAGTGAGCCGCCCGAGCCAAAACCGCGTGCTGTGGATCGCCATCGCGGGCGTCCCGATGCTCTTTGCATCGATTGCCGCTCTGCAAGCGCGGATCGATCCGCTGACGCGGACGCCCGCGCAAGAAAGAGAAGAGTTGATCCTGCGCTCCCCATCGACAGTGAAGAAGATGAGCCTCGGGTACGACTCGCTGCTCGCGGACATTTACTGGACGCGCGCCGTGCAGTATTACGGTAGCCGGGTCGGCACGGACGACCCGAAATTCGACCTGCTTTGGCCGCTGCTCGATATCACCACGACGCTGGATCCGAAACTCATCATCGCCTATCGCTTTGGCGCCATCTTTCTCGCCGAGTCAGGCCGGGGAGGGCCGGGACGCGCAGACCTCGCTGTCGAGCTCGTCGAGCGGGGAATCGCTGCGAATCCCGACGAGTGGCGTCTGTACAGCGATCTTGGCTTCCTGTACTACTGGTGGCTGCGGGATTACACGGATTCCGCCGCGGCATATTTGGCGGGAAGCAACGCACCCGACTCCCCGCCGTGGCTCAAGATCATGGCCGCGCGTGTGGCGCAAAAAGGTGGATCCTTGGAAACGTCCGCTATGATCTGGTCGGAACTTTACTCCTCCACGGAAGATCCGAACATCCGGGCTCGGGCCCGGGAGATGTTGCGCGGGCTAAAGGCTCAGCAGGACGAAACGCATCTCAACGAGATCGCCGACGAATACGAGAAGCGTTTTGGACGCTACCCCGCCTCAACCCAAGAGATGCGCGACGCTGGGCTCCTCGGCGGCATTCCCTTGGACCCCGCGGGATTTCCATACGTTTTTGGCTCCGACGGAAAATCGCGTCTCAACCCGCAAAGCACGGTGGTCATCCCGGCCTCGCCTGAGGGGCCGCCCGAGAACTCGAAATAGCGAAACGACTGCGTCTCATGGGCTCGCCCTTCAACCCCCTCGCCACCAGCTTCCCTCGACGCAGCAACGCAACAGCGGAGCGAGACGCAGCAGGCGGGATCGCGGCTGGGCAACGAGCCTAAAGATCGCAAGACGGTTACAATAGTGTGGTAACAAATCACGGGTGCAGAAAACCCCGCCGGGACGACGAACAACGATGTTCATGCGACTGGCCATTGTGATCCTGATTGCGGCGCTGGCCCCTGCCGGACGGGAGCCGGCGCCCGGGCTGCAGACCGCCAGTTCTTCGAGCGCCCGCACGCAATTCGGCGTCTCGGCAGGCGTGCGGGAACAGCCTCCCTCCGACGAGGAAATACGTGCTCGCACCCAAAAGGTGCTGGCGAATCAGCACAACGACGACTTGGCGCTCGAGCTGTACGAGCGCGTCGAACGTCATATGGATCGCACCGGCGGCGCAAATCCCCGTACCACCCAGGACCGAACTTATCGCGTCGTGCCGACCGGCGGGGGCACGATGAAGATCCTTCTCTGGGAGGATGGGAAACGCGTCGATCCAGCGGACTATCGCCGCCAGCTACAGGAGTGGGAAAGCG
>DATLWP010000133.1:0-13565 GCA_035576265.1 Candidatus Polarisedimenticolia bacterium | reverse complement strand
ATGGTTCGGCGGCAGCAGACTCGATGGCGGCCGGGCCTGGTCCCGCAGCAAGTATCGGATCAGCGTCTCGCGGTCGGTGGCGTAGGCGAGCGCCTGCCGTACCCCGCGGTGGGCCAAGATCGGATCGTTGAAATTAAACGCGACATACGTAAGTACCGTTCCTGGCTGTTCTTCCACGGCAATGCCCGGCAGCTTGCGCAACGCCAGAACCATGTCTGGCGTTAGTGAATTCACACCGCCGATATCGGCCGTGCCTTTGCGCAGCTCGAGCGCGCGGACGATGGCCTCCGGCACGATGCGAAATCGCACGCGCTCGATATTCGGAGCGCCGCCGAAGTACTCCGGATTTCGCTCGAGCACTACGTCTTCGTCCCGCGTCATGCTCACGAATCGAAAGGGTCCGGTACCAATCGGATTGCGGGCGACTTCCGGGCCCGAGCCTTTCGGCACGATTCCGATCCCGGGGCTGGTTAGGTTCCACAGCAACGAGGAGTAGGGCTCGTGCAGGTGAAACACGACAGTCGATTGATCGGGTGCGTCGACCGATTTGACCATCAGGTAGGATCCGCGCTTCGGCGATTGCACCGCGCCCGAAAGTATCGAATCAAAGGTAAATTTCACATCCGCCGCTGTGAGCGGGCGGCCATCATGGAATTTCACACCGTGTCGGAGATGAAAGACATACGTCAGCGGATCGGGCGCTTCCCAAGTCTCCGCGAGGTCGGGAATGATGTTCATCCGCGCGTCGCGGCCAAGCAGGCTATCAAAGAGCAGTCCGTCTAAAGCTTCAGATTGCGCGTCGGTGCCGATGCGCGGATCGAGGTTCGCCGGCGCCGACTCGATCAGGAAATTGACCGTGCCCGCGTCGCTCGTTCTACCAGCGCTCGCGCATCCAGCGGCAAGCGCGGCAGACAGGATCGCGCAGGCGAAGATTAGCTTCGGCCGTATCGGATGTGCAGCTCGTGTTTCGTGGTTTCGCAATATCAAGCTCGATCGTGCGGCCTCAACCCCGCCGGTGTGTCCGCCCGCCGCCCTTCTTCCGCGGCGGGGGATAAGCGATTTTCCCCAGGATCACCGGGTGCTTCGCCCCGGTCGCCGACGGTATATTGTTCGGTCGGCCGTGATAGGTTTCGTAGGCCAGCACCGCAAACGCGAATGCTTCCTTCGCTTCGAGCGGCACGCCGAAGCGGTCGGCCGGCACGACATCGACTCCCGGCAGCGCCGCCGCCAGCTGTGCCATCATCAATGGATTGCGCGCACCGCCGCCCGTGACAATCAGTTCGTCTACTTTCGCGCGCGGCAAGACAAAACGGCGGACTGCGTCGGCCACCGAGAGGGACGTGAACACCGTCACCGTTCGCACTAAGTCCCCCGGTCCGGCGAAGTGTCGGCTTCCCCATGCGATCACGTTGCGTGCAAACGCTTCGCCGAACTGCTCGCGGCCGGCTGACTTCGGCGGCCTCACTCGCAAGTAAGGCTCGCGCATCAGCCTGACGAGTAGCTCCGGAATCGTTCGCCCGTTCAGAGCGATATGCGCGTCGCGGTCAAAGGCCGCTTTCCCGCGGGTGATGCGCTCGACGAGCGCGTCCACCACCATGTTTCCCGGTCCGGTGTCGAAGGCGAACACATCCTTCGGATGCGCGGCCGCTGGAATCACGGTTAAGTTCGCGATGCCGCCGATATTCAGCGCCACGCGACTGCGATGTGCGTCCCGGTACAGCAGAAAATCCACGAAGGGAACGAGCGGTGCGCCCTGCCCTCCCGCGGCCATGTCCGCCGGCCGAAAGTCCCCGACGGTCGGAATGCCCGTGCGTTCGGCGATGATGCTAATCTCCCCGATTTGCAGGGTAGATGGCGATCGAACCTTGCCCTGAAAGCGGGCCTTGGCGCCTAGATGAAAGACTGTCTGTCCATGCGAGCCGATGAGGGAAATTTTCCGCAAGGGCAGGCGCCACGTCTTGCATGCCGCGACCGCTGCCCGTGCGAATTCCGTGCCGACCAGAAAATTCAGCTCGCTGACCTCCGCTGTGGTTGTTTCCGCGCCGTTCGCCAGCCGCAGGATCGCTCCGCGTATGTATGCGGGAAAGCGAACATGGTGATGGGCCTCCAGCTGAGCCGAAAAAGCGGGCGGCGCGCCCGAGATCCGCACGAGAACCACGTCGATGCCGTCCGCCGACGTGCCAGACATCATTCCGAGCACGCGCATCGCACCGCTCATCGTCGTTCCTCGAGGCAATATTCGCTCCCTGCCAGCGCCCGCCGTCCGCGACTGGTCATTGAAGTTGTCTCTGCAGCGCCGCGAGCAGATTCAGCGCCTCGAGCGGCGTGAGCTTATCCACGTCCGCATCCCGCAGCTTTTCGAGAACGGACTGATCGATCGCCGCGAAACTCGCCTGCTGGGGCGGAGGAGCAGCACCCGGAGACAGCTCCTTCGTCAGATTCTCCTCGCTTCGTTCGTGGCGCCGAAGAATTTCGCGCGCGCGAACGATCACGTCGTTTGGGAGTCCGGCGAGGCGAGCGACTTCGATGCCATAGCTTTTGTCGGCGCTTCCCGGATCGACGCGCCGCAGGAACACGATCTCGCTCCCGGCCTCTTCCACCGAGACGTGCACGTTTTTCACGCCAGGCAGCAAGCGTTCGAGATCCGTCAGCTCATGGTAGTGCGTCGCAAACAGAGTCCTCGGTCGCGCCCCCGCGTGCAGCGCTTCGACGACCGCCCAGGCGATCGATAGGCCGTCGAACGTCGCGGTGCCGCGGCCAACCTCGTCGAGCAGCACGAGGCTCGCGGGAGTCGCTGTATTTAGAATCGCCGCCACCTCGCTCATCTCCACGAGGAATGTCGAGCGCCCGCGCGCGAGGTTGTCCGACGCGCCGATCCGCGTGAAAATCCGGTCGAGAAGCGGCAGCTTGACGTCGCTGGCCGGCACAAAGGACCCGATCTGAGCGAGAATCGATATCAGCGCCGTTTGCCGCAGGTAAGTTGACTTCCCGCCCATGTTCGGTCCCGTGATGATCAGCAGGAATTGCGTGTCGTCGCCGAGATACAAGTCGTTCGGAACGAATCGTTCTCCCCGTCCCTCAAGGAGCTTCTCGATCACCGGATGGCGGCCGCGCGCGACCATCAGAGCGCCGCGCTGACCCGTTCTCGAAGCTTCGTTCTCCGTGAATTCCGGGCGCGCGTAATGGCGCGCCGCCGCGATGCGAGCAAAATTCAGGAGCACGTCCAGCTGGGCGATTGCAGCGGCGGACCGGCGCAATCGTCCTGCTTCGCGCGCGATGGACTCACGGACCTCACCGTAGAGACGGCGCTCGATTTCGAGCACCCGCTCCTCGGCGGAGAGCACCTTGCGTTCGTGCTCCTTCAACTCGGCCGAGGTGAATCGCTCCGCTCCGACCAGCGTCTGCTTCCGTTCGTAGTCGGTGGGCACAAGGTGGAGATTCGGCTTCGACACCTCGATGTAATAGCCGAAAACCTGGTTGTAGCGGATCTTGAGGGATGCGATCCCGGTGCGCTTTCGTTCGCGCTCTTCCATGGCCGCGATGATCTGCCGCCCTTGCTTCAGTATGTCTCGCAAATCGTCGAGCTCCGCGTGAAAGCCGCGCCGGATCACGCCCGGCTCGTTCGGAATCGCCGGCGGGTCGTCCGCAATGGCGCGCCCGATCGTTTCGCGAACGTCCCCCAGTTCGTCCATCTGCTCACGCAGCGCCGCCAATCTGCGGTTTCTCCACCCATGGTTGCCGACCGGAGAAGGCACATCATGGTTGGATGACCGGGCGTCACCGGTTGCGCCTGCCGCTGCGCTTTGAGCGCCCGCGATCATCCATTCGCGCACGCGCGGGATTCTTTCGAGCGAGGCCCGAAGGGCGAGCAGGTCTCTCGGCAGAGCGACGCCCAGCGTGACGCGGCTCGTCAGTCGCTCAAGGTCGAGGATGTGTTCTAGCTCCCCGCGGATTTCCTCCCGCGCCACGGTTCGGGACTTCAGCTCCGCGACAGCGTCGAGTCGCTCTTCGATTTCGCGGAGTGAAATCTCCGGCCGCAGAATCCATCCACGCAACAGCCGCGCCCCCATGCCGGTGGCCGTCTCGTCAATCGCACTCACGAGCGTCGCCGAAGCATCGTCGCCAGCGGCGGGTTCGACCAGTTCAAGATTCCGCGCAGTCACCTGGTCGAGAACCATGGCGTCCTGCTGGTGGTAGTATCCGATTCGATCAAGGTGTTCGAGCCCGGCTCCCGCAGGCCGTAGCGACGGTACCGCGGCGGCGTCTTCGGGCTTTCGTGCGCCGATGGCGGATGTTTCGCGGAGGTAGTGCACGATTGCTCCTGCTGCCGAAGTGGCCTGCGGGTGCCCGGCGAGACCGAAGCCTTCGAGAGTGACGACGCCGAAGTGATCTTCCAGCTGGCGCGCGGCATAGCTCGTCTCGAAGATCCACTCCTCGAGGCGCGTCTCGACGGCAGCTAGCCCGTTTGTGGCGGAGTGCGCTTCTGCGGTGAAAAGAGCAGCGGTTTGGGGCAGCAGAATTTCCCTCGGACGAAGGATTTCCAGTTCATCGCGAAGGTGCGCCTCTGCTTGGCCGCCACTGAATTCCGTGGCGCGGAATTCGCCCGTGGACAGGTCTACGTAGGCAAGCCCGATTGCTTGCTGCACGGAGGCGGACAGAGGCGCCAACTCGAGGGACCTCTGTGCCGAGCGTTGCTTTGCCGCGGAAGCGGGAGAGCCTCGCAGCACTGCGGCGAGAAAGTTGTTCTCCTTAGGCTCGACAAGCGACGCATCCATCGCCGTGCCCGGCGTAAGGACGCGGATCACCTCGCGGCGCACGAGCTTCTTCCCCGGACCAGGCTCTTCCATCTGCTCGCAGATCGCGACTTTGTGCCCAGCGCGAATCAGCCGGGCGATATAGTTTTCCGCGGCGTGGTAGGGCACGCCGCACATCGGCACGGGCTGGCCCTTTTCCTTGTTGCGCGCCGTGAGTGTGATTTGCAGGATGCGCGACGCGGTGACAGCATCGTCGTAAAAGAGTTCGTAGAAATCCCCTAGGCGAAATAGCAGCAGCGCCGACGGGTGCTGTTTCTTGACCGCGTGGTATTGCTGCATCAATGGAGTAGCCGGTTGTGTCATGAACGCTCGCGATGCCTCGGCAGGAAAACGATTATGCTGGCTCGCCCGCGCCTTTGGCAACACCGTTCCTATTCCTCGGGGGGTTTGCAGCCGTTGATCTTTCGGTTTGTCGATGTCTCTCTGTTTTCGTGGTCAAGCTATACTGGGCCATGCCTGTTCGCAGCCGGACGACCCGCGAGGTAGAAATCAAGCTTCGCGTCTCGGACGTACCTGCCCTGTTCCGCGAACTGCGTCGCTTAGGTGCTGTGCCGCACGGACGGGTTTTCGAACAGAACACCCTCTACGACACTCCCGATTCCGACTTTCGACGGCGGGGGCGTATGCTGCGCCTGCGAATAGAGACTCCGGCTCCTTCTGGACCGATCCGGGGCGGGCGCCGCGGGGCCATGATCACGTCGAAGGCCGCCGCCCCCGCAGGTCCAGGCTCTCGCTACAAGCTAAAGCTCGAAAGGGAAGCCTTGGTGAGAAATCCCCGCTGGTGGCACCGCGTGTTCCGCTCGATCGGTTTGCGGCCGGGCTTCCGATATGAGAAGTACCGCGCGACGTTCCGTCTTCCCGGGCTGTTTCTGGATCTGGATGAGACACCCGTGGGCGTGTTTCTCGAATTGGAAGGCTCGCCCCGGGCCATCGACCGCGTGGCCCTGGCCCTGGGCTTCTCGCCTCACGACTACGTTCGGGAAACGTATTGGGACCTTTACGCTGCCGACTCTCGCCGCCGCGGCCGATCGCCCCGCAACATGCTGTTTAGTTCGTAAAATTCGCGCAGAACAAGCACTCTTTGCTTGACAAACTTTCCGTATACCTTTACTAGTCAGACTGAGGACTTGCGCAGACAGAATGAGGCGTTCGTCCAATTCGGAGCCTAGTAGTCGTCGCCCCGGCGGGCAGGCAGGGAACGTCCGCTCAGGGCGAGGGACTTTCCCGGTGGTTATTGGTTGCCAACCCTGGCCGTTTCGCCGGGAAAGGAAGGCGAGGCCCGGCCTGAAGTAATTTGAGGGCGGTTTCCGTCTGCCCGTGGCCGGAGGCACCGCCGGCTTCGGGCTTTTTTTTTGCGCCGATTCGACCCGGCGTGCCGATCCTATAGGCGGCCGGTGAGCCTCCCTGCCGGCTGTTGTGACAGGCGCGAGGGAACCGCAAGGAGTGACTTATGCTGCACGCGACAGAAGTTTTGGGTGCCGAGACGTACGATTCGTTCGGCAATTTTGTCGGCCGTGTGAAGGAGATGTTCGTCGTGCCAGCCGAGCAGCCAAACCGCATTTCGCGGTTGATGCTTGAACGCGGGAAGTACCGCCCGCTGGTGGCGCGTTACGACCAGGTCGAGTCCGTGGCCCCCGGCCGGGTCCGCTTGACCACCGACGAATCGGCTCTCGAACTCTATCATCCGAACGAAGCCTGGCTGGCCGTGCGGAAGGACCTGCTCGACCAGCAAATCATCGACACGAACGGCCGCAAGGTGGTGCGTGTGAACGACGTGGATCTCGTCGACCAGCGCGTCAACGGGAACACCGAGCTGCGGATCGCCCAGGTCGATGTGGGTCTTCCCGCGGCCGTGCGCCGACTCCTGCAGGGGATCGTTCCGCCGATGGCCATCCGCCGTATCCAGGAAAAGCTGCCGCCGCGCAATATTCGCTGGGAATTCGTGAACCTGATCGAGCCTGATCCCCTTCGGCGAGTCAAGCTTCGCCTGTCGAGTAAGAAGCTCGCCGCACTACACCCTGCCGATCTCGCCGACATCATGGAGGAGCTATCGCCGGCCGAACGCCAGTCCATTATCGATTCGCTCGACGAGGAGACAGCCGCCGAAACAATCGCTGAACTCGACAAGCGGCTCCAGACGCAGGTAGTTGAGAAACTCGACCCCGAAAAAGCAGCCGACATCATCGAGGAGATGGGTCCCGACGAGGCCGCCGATTTGATCCAAAGCCTCGAGCCCGAAAAGTCCAAGGAAGTGCTTGGCGAGATGGAGCATCGCGAAGCGCATGAAGTCGAGGAGTTAATGCGCTTCGACGAGAACACCGCCGGAGGCATGATGACGACCGAAATAGTGGTGGTGGGCGACGACGCCACGCGCGGCGAAGTGGTGGACCACATCCGCTTCCACGAGATCCCGCCGGACCAGCTCGACAACGTCGTGCTCATCAACCGCGAGGCGGCCTTTTCCGGAACGGTCCCGATTGCGCGGCTCGTCCTCGCCGATGGCGAGCAGCGCATGTCCGAACTCGCATTCGATCCGCTTCTTTCGGTAACAACGGATACGCACGACAAGGAAATCTTCGAGCTGTTCGACAAATACAATTTGCGCAGCCTGATTGTGGTGAACGAGCAAAACACCCCGATCGGAGCCATCACCGTGGACGACGTGGTGCATCGCATGCGGGCGAAACTGTAGCGCGCTCGCCGCGCGGGAATTTCGCGAATCTTGCAGGGTGAGAGTGTCGTGGATACGTGGGTCACATTGACGGACAAGTTTGCCCGGCTGGCCGGCCGCGGCAAGGAGATCGGTCGGCGTACGCGCTTGATGCGCAAACGGCTGGCCTTGTTCCTCGCCGTTGTGGGTCCCGGCCTGATCACGTCGAATGTGGATAACGATGCCGGCGGCATTACCACTTACACGGTTTCAGGGGCGCAGTTCGGCTACGCCCTGCTGTGGTCGCTGATTCCCATGACAATCGCGCTCTACGTGAGCGAAGAGATGTGCGCGCGGATGGGCGTGGTGACCGGCAAGGGGCTCTCGGACCTGATTCGCGAGGAGTTTGGATTTCGCTCGACGTTCTTCGTCATGCTGGCGGCGCTCGCCGTGGATCTGGGAAACACGGTAGCGGAGTTCGCGGGCGTCGCCGCGTCGATGGAGATCTTCGGCATCAGCAAGTATGTGGCTGTTCCGATTGCCGCTCTTGCCGTATGGCTTTTGGTGCTGCGCGGGACCTATCGCCAGGTCGAGAAAGTTTTCCTGGTGGCCTGCGGGTTTTATCTTTCCTACGCTTTGTCGGCGTTTCTGGCGGGGCCGGACTGGCTCTACGCGGCGAAGCAGACCGTGATGCCAAACATCCACATGAACACAAGCTACCTGCTGATGCTCACGGCGCTCGTGGGCACCACGATCGCCCCCTGGCAATTTTTCTACTTGCAGGCGGGCTTCGTCGAAAAGCGCGTGGCCGCGCGCCAGTACAAGCATGCGCGCATGGACGTCCTCGTGGGCAGCATTTCGTGTATGGCAATCGTTTTCTTCATCATGATCTGCACGGCCGCGACCCTCAATGCTCATGGCATTACGCACATCAGCGACGCCGCGCAAGCGGCGGTGGCTCTGGAGCCGCTGGCGGGGAGATGGGCCGCGAGCCTTTTCGCATTCGGACTGCTGAACGCTTCGCTCTTCGCGGCGTCGATTCTGCCGCTTTCGACGGCGCACGTGATCTGCGAGGGGCTGGGATTCGAAGCGGGCCTGGACCGCAAGCTGCGCGAGGCTCCGACATTTTATTCGCTCTATACGCTGCTGATCGTGGTCGGTGCGGGGATCATCCTGATTCCGCGGGCGCCGCTGCTGAAAATCCTGGTTTTCTCGCAGGTGGCGAACGGCGTGTGGCTGCCCGTCGTACTGATCTTCATTCTGCTGCTCGTGAATCGCCGCGACCTGATGGGAGAGCACACCAATTCCTGGGGCCAGAATCTTATCGCGTGGACCGCGAGCGTCATCATGATCATCCTGACGGCCGTGCTGATTTTCGTAGCGATCTTCGAACCTTCTGCAGCAGTCCTTCCGCACTGACTTGCAGCGTCTCAAAGCCGCCAAGGTGTACGCCCGGCTCCGCGCGGTTTGACACATGGTCCGATACGGGCGATCAGCGATTCCCATAAGGCGACACGAGACGTCGCCTGTTTTGGCGATTGTGACTAGATGCCACGAAACCGGAGTTTTTGAGGCCGGCGAGTTTGGCGGGGACCTCGGAATGGCCGGAGCGACAAGCGAATCGTCTACTGCTACGATTTGAAACGCGAAATGCGCAGCATCTCGTTGCCGCCCTTCTGGAACTCGTAAGGCACGCGGCGAATTTCGCGGTGGTAGCTTTCAGCGCGCAAACGGTCAAGCACCGGCTGGACGTGCGGCGAGTACGCCTGGCCAAAGCTCGGGAGCAGAGGAAATATGCGCGCCTCTCGGGCTACGCGGCACATCTCGCGGATGGATGCGAGGTGGAAATCGAGCATGAGGATGTCGGAATAGGTGAAAAGAAAGTGCGAGCAGAGTGCAAGATCGAATTCCTGATCGCGGAAGGGAAGGCTCGGCAGTTCGCAGACCTGGTAGCGCCCAGTCGCGATTCCCGCCGGAAGATCTTCGAGGAACTGCCTCATGGCCGCCATGCGGAGTTTGCCCATGTGGTCGGGAGACCGCATGTCGGTCCAGACGAAGCGTTCGTGGGTCTCGGCGGTTTTCCGCAGAATGGTCTCGGAAGTCTCGTCAATGCGACGAGAAATGTCGGTGGCGGAGAATCGGTAGATCGGGTCACAGGCGACAACGGAGCGTCCGCGGCGGCACATTTCGGCGCTGAAGCTAGCTGGGCCGGCGGCACAGTCCAGGATGCGCGATTGCAGGTCGGCCTCCGTGAGATCGAACATGCGGACGTACTCGTCAAACGAGCGCCCCCAGGGAACGACCGTGTCGAGCGTGACGGGCGCTCGGCCTCCGACGCGCCGTTGGTTCGATTGCATCCTAGCATTATCACATGCCGGGTGGGATGTCGGCTGGGCGGCGGCTCCAGCGAGCGGGCGCTGGTGCAGCGATTAGGCGGCGGACGACGTAGGATTCGATCGTCAGGTTGTGTCGGCCGTAGGTGCAGGAACGGATCGAGCGCAGATCATCTGAGGTACATGGTGCACTCGTGGGATCGTGGCGGATGAGAACCGTGGCCGCACGGGGCGGGGCGTTGCGGTTGCGCGAGGCAGGGCGGTGTGCTACTTTCGCTCGCGGACGTTCCTTGAGCGAGCCCGGGCCGGACCGGCCGCTACATAATCCACGTTCCTGAAGCGATTTCCAGTGAAAGCCAGCGATCTGCTGAAGCCTGCCAACCGCGAGGAAGCGGAGCTTCTCGAAAAACTCGACCTGAAACGGCTGCCACAGCACGTAGCCATTATTATGGACGGCAACGGGCGCTGGGCTGAACGGCGCCATCTGCCGCGTGTGGCTGGCCATCGCGCCGGAGTGAAGGCCGCGCGGGAAGTAATCGAGACGTGCGCGCGGCTGCGCCTTCCTTGCCTGACCCTCTATGCCTTTTCGCTCGAAAACTGGCGCCGACCGCAGGCCGAAGTCGATTTCCTGATGCGCCTGCTGCGCGAGTATTTGAAGCGCGAGCTACCCTCGATTCACAAGAATAACATTCGTCTGCTGATCATCGGCCGCTCGGCTCAGCTTCCCGAAGCCGTGCGCAAGGACATCGACGATGCCATGCGCCAGACAGCGCGCAACACGGGCATGACACTGGTGGTGGCGCTCAACTACGGCGGGCGCGCCGAACTCGCCGACGCCTTCAACGCCATGCTCGACCACGTCCGGGCGAACGGCCTTTCCGCCTTCCACGCGGACGAGCAGACCATCTCCGAGTATCTCTACACCGCAGGTCTTCCGGACCCCGATCTACTGATTCGCACCAGCGGGGAAATGCGCGTGAGCAATTTTCTGCTGTGGCAGATCGCCTACGCCGAGATCTATGTAACGGAAACATTGTGGCCGGATTTTTCCCGCGCACGCCTGCTCGAGGCGCTCGTCGATTTTCAGCGGCGGGAACGGCGGTACGGAGGCCTTGGCGCTGGTCGCCTAGCGCGACCGCAACGAGCGGCACGGCCGAGGCAAGGGTAAGGTCGGGATGCTCCTTCGGGTCGTTACCGCCGCTGTGCTGATCCCAGCCGTCATCGTGCTGGTGTGGTGGGGGCCACCGGCGCTCGTAGCTGCGGCTGCCGCAGGCGTGGCTCTGCTGGCACTCGCTGAGTTTTTCAAATTGGGCGACCGTATGGGGCTGCGCGGGTTTCGCAAATGGGCGATGACCTGCGCCGCGGGACTTTTCTACGCGCAGTACTCGCTGGGACTGGTCGAGAGGCACGCGCTGCCGGGAGGCGTTTCCCTGGTGCGCGACGCAGCGGGCGGGACGCTGTCGATCGAAGCGGTTCTGCTGATCTTTCTTTTTGGTGCGGCGGGAATCGGTCTTGCCACTCGGCGGCCCATACAGGAGGTCTTGCCGTCGATTTCGGTCAGTTCGGCCGGACTACTTTTCGTCGCCTTGCCATTCAGCTATCTGGTCCGCCTCAACGAGATCGAGCGCGTGGGTCGGGAATTGGTGCTCTTTACGCTTTCCCTCATGTGGGCCGGAGACACGTTCGCGTATTTCATCGGGCGCTCGATCGGGCGGCTGCCCATGGCCCCAGTGCTGAGCCCCAAGAAGACCTGGGAGGGAGCGTTCGCGAACATAGTCGGCTCGCTGCTCGTGGCCATCTTCTTTGCCCGCTGGATGCACGCCGATATAGTCAGGGTACTAGTGATCGCGGGTTTGGCGAACGTGGCGGGGCAGATGGGAGATCTGACCAAGTCTGTTTACAAGCGCGGCGCCGGCGTGAAGGATTCGGGAGCGCTGCTGCCCGGCCACGGCGGAGTGCTCGACCGAATAGACAGCCTGATCCTCGCGAGTCCGGTTGTGTGGGTCGCCTACCAATTGCTCATAGCGCGTTAGGACCCACGCTGCTTGGGCCGCGCCTAGCGTGGGCGGTCGCTTGCGAACAATCGCGCGATGGCTACCAGCAGCACGGCGCCGACGGTGGCCGCCGCGAGGCTCCCGATGAATCCCCACGTCTCAATGCCAAGGCGCGTGAAGACCCAACCGCCGATCACGGCGCCGATGAGGCCCAGGATCACGTTGAGCACGCAACCGAAGCCGCGTCCGCGCGTCAGATGCCCGGCGATCCATCCCGCCAGCAATCCGATGATGATCCAGCCGAAGAAACCGTGAGTGCCGACGCTGGCGTAATAAAATCGGTGCAACTGCCAGACGATAATTGATGCTGAATCGAACATGGCGGGGTTCGCTGCCTGATCTAAGCCTGGCATAAAATGCATCCCAGACAGTTATACACGAGTTTGGCCGCTAGAAAATCGGAGACGTGATCGTTTGGACCGCCGAAGTCGCCTAGAGGCTGCGGAGTGCGTCGAATCATCGTCGATTTGTGCATCTTCGAAAAACTCCAGATTCCTCTTTCGCTGGCAACCCCATTTGTAATATCAATGAGGCGCACAAACGCGCGAATTCCGCCGCATGGGAAACGAATGGCCGGACGACATTACTGCTGCGAGGGCACTGAATGGCAAAGAAAAAGGGTTTGACCGGGAGAGTTTTGCATGATCCGGTAGAAGACCGGCTCACTCCGATCTATCCGCTGGATCTTTCCCGCATTCATACCGTGGACGATCTTGTGCGGGCCATGGGCCAGACGGCCTTCACCGCGCGCCAGATCGGCGACGCCGCGGATGTGGTCGAAGCGATGGCCCGGGACAAGGATTGCTTCGTGGTGATGACGCTTTCCGGAGCCATGACCGTCGGCAAGATGGGGCTGGTCTTCTGCGATCTGGTGGATTCGGGAGTGGTGAGGGCGATCGTTTCGACGGGCGCGCTGATGGCGCACGGTCTGGTGGAAGCGACCGGCCGAGCGCATTTCCGCTATGACCCGAAGATGGATGACCGCGAACTGTTCGTCGCGGGATACAACAGGGTTTACGATTCGCTCGAGCCGGAACTGAATCTTGATCACGTCGAGGAGGTGATGCAACACATCCTCGACAGGTGGGATGCAAACGAAGTGGTGAGCAGTTGGATGCTTAACCGCCGGATCGGTGAATACTTGCAGCGGCACGCGAAAGGGCGCGGCATCCTGAAATCGTGCGCCGAAAAGAATGTGCCGGTTTTTGTTCCCGCGTTCACAGATTCCGAGCTAGGCATCGATTTCGCGCTGCACAATCGCCTGCGCAAGCAGACGGGGAAGCCGCCGCTGCGATTTGACCTTTACGAAGATTTCGACAAGTACGCCTCGACCATGCTGGCGACGAAGCGCATGGGCATCCTGACGGTCGGCGGCGGGGTGCCTCGCAATTGGGCACAGCAATTCGGAGTGTATGCCGAGCTGCTCGCTCGGCGCGGCTACGAAAAGCTTCCCCTCAAGCGCTACAACTACGGCGTGCGCATCTGTCCCGAACCCGTGAACTGGGGCGGGCTTTCCGGGAGCACGTACACGGAGGCGGTTTCGTGGGGCAAGTTCGTTCCGCCGGAAGAAGGCGGCAAGTTTGCCGAAGTGCTTGACGATGCCACCGTGGCGCTGCCGCTTATCGTCGGCGCCGTGCTGGAGCGCGTCGGTTACTTCAAACGCGGCCGGGGCAAGCGCTGACGCAGAGGGTCGTTCGTGCGTGAAAAGTTCCTC
>DATLWP010000132.1:0-24146 GCA_035576265.1 Candidatus Polarisedimenticolia bacterium | reverse complement strand
CGGGAGTCTTCGGCCCTTTCGGTGCGGGGCTATTCGCGTTTGTCGGTGCGCCGTGACTGGTGCCCGGATGCAAATTTTCGCTTCACGCTGAAGTCCGAGTTGCGCGACGGCCAATGGCGAATTACGGCCACGGCAGCAGATGGCGAGGTTGTTGGCGGGCGGCGATGTGCTATAAATCATGTAGATGACTTTTCTTCGACGAGGGTCGATTCACCTCTTCCGCTTTGCTGGGATTGATCTGTTTTTGCACTGGTCGTGGTTCCTGGTGGCGGCGTTCGAGATCAGCGACCGCGCGGGGAGCTATACGTCCGTCGGTTGGAACGTGGCGGAGTATCTGGCGCTCTTCGCGATTGTGGCGATGCACGAGTACGGCCATGCGCTGGCGTGCCGGCAGGTCGGCGGGACTCCCGACCAGATCGTGCTGTGGCCGCTCGGCGGAGTGGCCTACGTCAACCCGCCGCAACGACCCGGTGCGACGCTCTGGAGCATTGCGGCGGGGCCGCTGGTCAACGTGGCTCTCCTGCCCGTGTTGTTTACGCTGGGCGTCCTGAGCCAATCGCTGGGATGGGCGGCAGCGATGCCGAATTTCCAGGCGTTCCTGCGGGCGGTCTGGTTCATCAATCTGGTTCTACTGGTTTTCAACCTCCTGCCCATCTATCCCCTGGATGGCGGGCAGATTCTGCGGTCGCTGCTATGGTTCGGGGTGGGGCGCGCGCGCAGCCTGCTGTGGGCCACGACCATCGGCTTCATCGGAGTGGCGGGCATGGTCGGGATCGCGTTGTGGGCGCAATCGGTATGGTTCGGAATTCTCGCAGCGTTCATCCTGCTGAACTGCTGGAACGGGCTGCGGCACGCGCGGGCGTTGTCGAAGTTAGCAAAGCTGCCGCGGCACGAAGGGTACGCATGCCCGTCGTGCCAAACGGCGCCACCGGCCGGCGATTTCTGGTTGTGCGGGAACTGCCAGCAGGCATTCGACACGTTTCGAACGCAGTTCGTGTGCCCGCATTGCGGGGCGCGATTTCCGGCGACGACATGCCTGGACTGCGGCCGACAGTATCCGATGAACGAGTGGATTTCTTCTGCGGCTGTGCTGTTGAAGACCTAATCGCGCAACGAATCCCAAAACCACCGACAAAGTAAATCGGGGCGCTGCGGCGGAGCGGCTGCCGAGCCCAACAGTTGTTCTGATGCTGCCTTCGATTGGGCTATCCTAGAGGGTGGCGGCGAAGCAAGGCGGTGAATCATGACGATATCTGGACAATCGATGCAAGCGAAGTGGCTCGCAGTCTGCCTGGCGATCGCTCTGGCGGCGAGCCAGTGTGCGGCCGTCGCCAGAGGGCCCGAGTTGCCCGATCCCGGCAATCCGCGACTGAGCCGCGATCAACAGGAGCAACTCGGCCTGCAGGCGGCACGTCAGGTGTACGCGCAGATGCCGATGCTGCCCGACTCGAGTCCGGAGACGCAGTATATCCAGCGACTGGGCAAGCGGCTGGTGGCGACGATCCCGCCGAAACATTCCTGGCCGTTCCAGTTCCATGTAGTCGCGCAGAAGGAGATCAACGCGTTCGCGCTGCCGGGCGGGCCGATGTTCGTCAACATCGGCACGATCCGCGCCGCGGACAACGAGGCCGAGCTGGCCGGCGTGATGGCGCACGAGATGGCGCACGTCTACATGCAGCACTCGGCCAAACAGCAGGAGAAGAGCTCGCTGCTGGGAGGCCTGGCGGGGATCATCGGAGCGATTGCCGGCGGCATGGGCGGCACCTGGGGAACGCTGGCGCAGATGGGAATTCAGTTCGGGGCCGGCACGGTGATGCTCAAGTATTCACGCGAGGACGAGGCGCAGGCGGACGCGGTGGGCGCGATCATCATGTGGAAGGCGGGCTACAACCCCGTGGCCCTGGCCGACTTTTTCCAGAAGCTCGCAGCCAAAGGAGGCACCGGGCCGCAATTTCTGAGCGATCACCCGAACCCCGGGAACCGCAGGACCGCCATCGAGCGGGAGATCCAAGAGTGGCCCGCGCGGAAGTATTCCCGCGACAGCGCGGAATTTGCAAAGATTCGAAAACGCGCAGAGAGCGTTCGCGTGTACACCGCTCAGGAAATTCAGGCGGGAGCCAAGAGCGGGCAGTGGGCCGCCGAGAACCGGAAGAACGGAGCGGTATTCCCCGGCGGGACAGGAACCGCTGCGGGCGCACCAGTGCAGGCAGCCGCCGCGAGCATTCCCTGGGTTTCCGTGACCGAGGTCCAGCCGAGTTCGAATTTCCGGGAGACGGACCTGCAAGTTTTGAAGATCGATCGCCCGGAGAACTGGGACGTATTCAACGGACAACAGTCGTCTTCAGTGACGATCGGTCCGCGCGCCGGAGTTTCCGGCGACACGGTCGCTTACGGCGTGGTGATCCGCGCGGTGCGGCCGCCCGACCCGAACATGAGCGTGAAACAGCTCACGGAGGCGATTATCCAGAGTCTCGAGAGCGGAGACAGCAACATGAAGCAGTCCGGCGAAATTCAGCCGATTATCGTGGGCGGAATTTCCGGGAGTTCGGCCGAGCTGCAAACCATTTCACCGATGGCCGATGCGGCGGGCAAGGCGCAGCCGGAGCGCGACTGGCTGGTAACCATGCCGCGCGGGGCCGGGCAAGCGATCTTCGTCGTCTTTGTATCACCACAGACTCATTTCGAGCAGTTTCGACCGACCTTCGAGAGAATGTTGCGCAGCGTGAAGTTCTGAGAAGGAGCGCGGCCAACGCGCTGGAGGCCGCCGTCTCTTACATGGCCGCCGAGAGAGCGTGAGCAATCCGGGCGACGAGCGCGGCACTGGCCCGCGAGTCGGCGAGGCCGCGCACGTCGGTGACAAGAACGAACGAGCGGGCGCCGATGATGATGGTGGCGTCGTGATGATTGCCCCCGGCGACCCTGCGCGGAGCGGATGCCCGCGACGGCGTGGCGCCGGAGATCTCCTGTTGCAATCCCGACTGGGCGATAAGGCCGAGCATCCGCCGGCTCGCATCCGCGCTGACGACTTGGTCTTTCGCAAGAGCCCACAGTACGAGCATCAGGGCCCGCGCCGACGTGACGTTCTTCAGGCCGCTGGCGGCCGCCTTGCTATCGCCAAAACCGCTGACGAACTCCATACCGTCGGCGCCGAGCGCGTGGATGCGCTGGCGAATTCGGCCGACGCCGAGCTTTTCGATTAATAGGTTCGCGGCGAGGTCGCTATCACGCGCGATCATCGCATCGCAGAGCTGGCGCAACGTCATCATCTTGCCGCGGCTTGCCGAAACTCCGCGGTCGGAAACGGGATCGAGACTGTACGGACTGCCGTCGACAACGCTGCGAAAAGTCGCATGCACGTCGAGAGAATCGCTCCAGCGCAGCTCCCTCGCTTCCGCTTCCGCGTAGAGTTCGATCATCACCGGAATCTTCAGCGCGGTCGTGTCTTCGAACTGCTCGTCAGCTTCGATGAACAGCTCGTGGGCGCCATCGAGGGAGCGAAAGGCGACCGAGGCGCGGGCGCCGCTTTGCCGGATCAGCTTTTCGACGTCCGCTCGGGCGGCACTTTCCCAAGCGGCGACGCCCTGCGCAAACACGCCGGAGGGACAGTACAGGGCAAGCGCGGCAAAAAGCGTTAGGCGGATTGGGAGCGCCAATCTCATCCCGGCCCATTCTACAGCGTCTGCGAACGGGGCGATGCGGACAATGCGCGTAAGGCTACTTGCTCCGCCGGTCGAGTGCGAGCCACGCGGGAATCAATGGGTGGAAGGAGGCTTCGGGGCGAGGAGCCGCTGAAGGGTAACGCCCGGAGAGAAATTCAACACCACGTCGAACTTCATCCAGTCAATGATCTCAGGTTCGCCGGGCTTCCCCTTTGCGATGCGAGAACGCAGGATGCGAAGCTCGCCGCGACCCAGCTGGAGCACGGCGGCTTCACCGGCAGCGCGGTCCTTTTCCTGGTCGGAGACAGCGCCGGGATACAAAACCGCATTCACGACCTCGTTGGCGATGCGCTCGTCTGCGACGGACTGAACGAAATAGAATTTCCGCGGGGTGATGGCCACCGCTTCCCTCGCCGAGTAGCCGTACGCACCCGCGAGAAACCGCTGGTTGTAGAAATGATAGGGCGGCGTCGCGATTTCGGTGAATTCGATGGGGCCATCCGGAGGCTGCACTTTCGGCAGGATCTCGATCACCCAGCCGCCCGCGGCGTTGCCTCCCAGAGGATTCAAGCGAAAGACGAGGCCGTGTCCAATATCGTACTCGAAAGGCTGCCCGTCGATTACCTCCCCGGCAAATCGCACCTCGGGTGCGCCACGAGAAAGCGCGGAATCGCGAGCGTGCGAATGCGCTTTGGCGTCGGATTGCACTCCGCGCGGATGGACCGAAGGCACCGCGATGGCCAAGGCGCAGGCGAATATACAGGCGATGGCACGACAGGACATAGACGCGGGGATTTTACATCGCGGGCAGCGAGAAGCAACGAAAGAGAGTTTCCGAGGGCCGGCTGCTGGCACCGACCCTCAGAATGACGATGGCTCGAGATCAGGTGCCTTCGTTCCAGGAAGCGAGGTAGTGTTCCTGCTCGGGGGTGAGCTTGTCGATCTGGACGCCCATGGACTCAAGCTTGAGCTTGGCAATCTGCTGATCAAGGTGCTCCGGAACGGCGTAGACCTGGTTCTGCAGATCCTTCGAGTGCTTGACCATATACTCGGAGGACAGGGCCTGGTTCGCGAAGCTCATGTCCATGACGGAGGCGGGATGGCCTTCGGCGGCGGCTAGGTTGATCAAGCGCCCATCGCCGAGGAGGTAGATCTTGCGGCCGTCCTTCAACGAGTATTCGTCAACGAAGGGGCGCGCAGCCTTCTTGCCGCTGGAAAGCTTTTCGAGCGCCGGGATATCGATCTCGACGTTGAAGTGGCCGGAGTTGCTGATGACCGCGCCGTCCTTCATCTTCTCGAAGTGCTCGTGGGCGAGAACGGATTTGTTGCCGGTGACGGTGACGAAGACGTCGCCGATCTTGGCCGCTTCGTTCATGGGCATCACGCGGAAGCCGTCCATGACCGCCTCGATGGCCTTGGTCGGGTTTATTTCGGTGACGATGACGTCCGCGCCGAGACCCTTGGCTCGCATAGCCACGCCGCGGCCGCACCAGCCGTAGCCTGCGACGACGAGCTTGAGGCCAGCCAACAGGAGGTTGGTGGCGCGAATGACGCCGTCGAGCGTGGACTGGCCGGTGCCATAGCGATTGTCGAAGAAGTGCTTGGTGAGCGCATCGTTGACGGCGATGACCGGATACTTGAGCGTGCCATCCTTGGCCATCGCGCGGAGGCGGATCACACCGGTGGTGGTCTCCTCAGTGCCCCCAATGATGCCCTTGACCAAGTCGGGGTGCTTGGTGACGAGCGTGGTGACGAGGTCGGCGCCGTCGTCCATGGTGATCTGCGGCTTGTGTTCAATGGCCGCGGCGATATGCGCGTAATAGGTAGCGTTGTCCTCGCCCTTGATGGCGTACGTCGGGATGTTGTAGTCCTTGACGAGCGAGGCCGCTACATCGTCCTGGGTGGATAGCGGGTTCGAGGCACAAAGGACGACGTCGGCGCCGCCATCGCGGAGCGTGATGGCGAGATTCGCCGTTTCGCTGGTGACGTGCAGGCAGGCCGACATGCGGACGCCCTTTAGCGGCTGTTCCTTGATGAAGCGCTTGCGGATCAACTGCAAAACGGGCATGTGCTGGTTGGCCCAGTCAATCCTGCGCTTGCCCTGTTCGGCGAGCGCGAGGTCCTTAACGTCGCCCTTCAACTTCGCTGCTGTTTCCACGAGATATTCCCTTTCGATTTCTGAGATGTGAAGACTAACTGCGAGACACGGCGACAGAGCCGCGAGAAACGGCCTCCTTGCGGATGGCGTCGGCCTTGTCCGTGCGTTCCCAGGTGAAGGCCGGGCCGGTGCGACCAAAGTGGCCGTACGCGGCGGTCTGGCGGTATATGGGGCGCCGGAGGTCCAGCGCTTCTATGATCCCCTTCGGCGTCAGCTTGAAGAAGGCGCGGATCAGTTCGGTGATCTGAGAGTTCGGGATCGTGCCCGTGCCGAACGTGTCTGCCATAACGGAGACGGGCTCGGCTACGCCGATGGCATAGGCGAGCTGGACTTCCACCTTTCGCGCCAAGCCCGCCGCGACGATGTTTTTCGCCACGTACCGCGCCATATAGCACGCGGAGCGGTCAACTTTAGACGGGTCCTTCCCAGAGAAGGCGCCGCCGCCGTGGCGACCGTAGCCGCCATAGGTGTCGACAATGATCTTTCGCCCGGTCAGACCAGCGTCACCCATCGGGCCGCCGGTGACAAACCGACCCGTGGGATTGATGTGGATCTTCGTGTGCTGGTCGAACATGGCCGGAGGCACGACAGGCTTGATGACTTTGTCTATGACGGCCTCGCGGAGATCGCTGTTGGACACCTTTTCGCTGTGCTGCGTGGAGATGACGATCGTGTCGACGCGCGCGGGCCGGCCGTCGATATATTCGATGGAGACCTGGGACTTTCCGTCGGGACGGAGAAAATCGACTTCCTTCTTCTTGCGAACTTCGGCGAGTTTGTGGGTGAGCTGATGAGCAACCTGGATGGGCATGGGCATCAGCTCGGGCGTTTCGTCGCAGGCGTAGCCGAACATCAAGCCCTGGTCGCCCGCGCCGCCCGTGTCCACGCCCATGGCGATATCGGGGGATTGCGGCTTGACGGCGGAGAGGATGCCGCAGGTTTCCGCGTCGAATCCGTATTTGGCGCGATTGTAGCCAATGTCGGCGATCACGTTGCGGGCGATTCTCTCGTATTCGAGAACGCCGCGAGCCTCCGGCTTGATGGTGATTTCGCCGGCGATGACGACGAGCCCGGTGGTGATCAGCGTCTCGCAGGCGACGCGTCCCATGGGGTCGTGCTGCATGACCGTGTCAAGAACCGCATCTGAAATCTGGTCGGCGATCTTATCCGGATGGCCCTCGGTTACAGACTCCGAGGTAAACAGAAACTTCTCAGCAGGATGTGACAAAACAGTCTCCTCCGGCGGAAGGAAAGGCAATCAGTGAGTCGTATTGCTCTTTCGTGGTCAATCAGTCCGACAAAAATTAGCACTCGATCATGGCATTGTCAATCTCTTGCATCGAAAGGCCTTAAATCGAGCCCCAACGGCGCCAGGGACGGCCGGAAGTGAGCCGACCAGAGGCGGCGGAGAACGACGGTCCAAGCTGGGACTCGTCGCCTGCTGTTCCGTCCCCGAGGCGCTACCGAAACTCTCCGGAGGCTTTACAAATGCGGCAGGAGATGTGCGAAGCTCTGGGCCGCCTTGTGGGATGCGTCGGCGTTCCCACCTCCGCCCCATGTCCAATAGAGTCCAAGGTAAGCGTAGTTTTCAGCCTGGCCAAAGGCGGTGTGGCCGTAACAGAAGAGCAGTTGAAAGCCGGGATTCTTGAGGTAGTAGTACCCGCCGACGTCGACGAGGGTGGCGGATCGCGTCTGGGCGGTAGCCAAACCTTCCGGCCCATGCGAGAAGACTTCTGTTCCGAGCGTCAGCTTCTTGCCGATATCGCGCTGGAGGAGCCAACCGCCGAAGGTGAAATTGCGATTGCCGGGAGCCGTGTTGATAGTCTCGCCGACGCCGCCGTAGGTGGTCCACCGCCCGAAGCTCTTTTGAACCCAAACCGGCAGCTTCGCCCAACCCTTGCCCACGCCGAGGCCCTTCGCGGCGCTGCCAGATGGAATTTCGAACATTGTGAAGGTGCCGATCATGGGCCGGTGCTTGGTTTCGCGGACAAACCGAAACTTGACACCAGTTTCGATGTCACCCAGGCCGAAGGCGCTTGGGCCCTCGCCCAAAGGAGCAAGGCTGGGATTGTTTGACGGCCAAGTCCCGGCCGCCGGTATGACGACGTGAAGCTGAACGTTGGGAACAACGCCCCAGTTAAGTTCGACAGCGGGCCCCGCGGTGTTCATGGCGATTGCCGTGCCGTCCGCCGAGCCGAATGTGTAGAACTCGTAGTGGCGGAAATCAACGGGCTCGGGATCGTCGGTTTGAAAGGGAGGGCCGGCCCACGTCCGGATCGGCGCGATCATCAAGACCATCGTCAAAACGACGGATGCGACGAGAATCCTCGCCAGATCCCCGAGGAGCCAGGACGGCTTCGCCGCTATCCTTGCACGAAACCGCCCCGTGGCTTCCCGGTGCGCGCGCATCGATTATTTTCGAACGACCTCGCCGACGTCGCGGCGGTGGAGCAGGTAGGCGTGGATGAACGGGTCGAGGTCACCATCGAACACTTTGTCGACATCGCCGCGCTCGAGCTTCGTGCGGTGGTCCTTGACGAGCTGATAAGGTTGCAGCACGTAGGAGCGAATCTGGCTCCCAAAGCTGATTTCGGGCTTTGAGGCGTCCAGTTTGCGCGCCTCGGCGCGGCGCTTTTCGAGTTCGAGTTCGTAGAGCTGCGATTTCAAGACCTTCATGGCCGACTCGCGGTTCTTGTGCTGGCTGCGCTCGTTCTGGCACTGCACGACGATCCCGGTGGGAAGGTGGGTGAAACGCACGGCCGACTCGACCTTGTTGACGTTCTGGCCGCCGTGGCCGCCGGCGCGGAACGTGTCGATGCGCAGATCTTCCGGACGCACGACGATCTCGATGCGGTCGTCAATCTCAGGGATGACGAACACGGACGCGAAGGACGTGTGCCGGCGGGCCTGCTGGTCAAACGGCGAGATGCGCACAAGGCGGTGCACGCCGCTTTCTCCCGCTAGCATTCCGTAGGCATTCTCGCCTTCGATCTGCACGGTCGCGGACTTGATGCCCGCTTCTTCACCCGGGCTGGAATCGAGCACCGTGGCGCGGAAACCCTTGCTCTCCGCCCAGCGAAGATACATGCGCAGAAGCATCTCGGCCCAGTCTTGCGATTCGGTGCCGCCCGCGCCGGGTTTGATGGTGACAATGGCGTTCAGGCGATCGCTCTCCCCGGCCAGAAGCGTCTTGGTCTCGAGGCCCGAAACGAAGGCGTCCGCGGCGGCCAGATCCTTGGCCAAGTCTTCAAGGATCGATTCGCGCTGCTCGCTGGTGGCCTCTTCCTCCGCAAGATGGAAATAGGTATCGAGGTCGCCCATCTTGGTTTCGAGGGCACTCTCGCTGGTGACGCAGTCTTCGAGCTGCTTGCGCTCCTGCATGAGCGCCTGGGCCTTTTCCTGATCCTGCCAGAAATTCGGGTTGCTGATTTTTACTTCGAGTGCGGCGAGTTGCTCTCGGGCTGAAGATGCGTCAAAGATAGCTCCGCACGAGCTCAATGCGTTTCTTGAGCTCTGCGTAGCGTTGTTGTAGGTCTTCGATGTGTTGCGCCATATATTTAGTCCGCCGTCCCAACCCTAGGGGCTAATACCCCGTGGAATTTTCGCTATTCTGTTTCGGGGATAAATCCTTGTCTTTCCGTATCTTAATAGATGCTCCCAGCAAGACGAAAGATTCAATCACGCACAGCCATGCGAACCAGTCACCGAACCGCACGTACGGGGTCAACTCGCTGCGGAAATCGTAGGGCGCGTCGAGCTCCCCTCGGATGTCCGTCGCAAGCTCCGCGGCGATCCGCCCGTAGGGATCGACGGCCACGGTGAAGCCGTTGTTCGTGTCGCGCAGCAGCCAACGGCGGTTCTCGACCGCCCGCACGCGCGCCATCATCAAGTGCTGTGCCGGGGCGGCGGATCGCCCAAACCATCCATCGTTCGAGATGTTGATCAACAACTGCGCGCCGCCCGCCGTGAACTTGCGCACTGACCCTGGGAACACGGCTTCATAACAGATGAAGGCACCGAATTTCGGACCGGGCGACGGGAAATACGCCTGCGCCACCTGCAAATTCCCCACTTCGTGCACGGTGCCCGCGGTGAAATCGCCTATATCGGCGGTCAGCTTGCCGGCGAACGTAAGCCAGCGCCGCAGCGGAACGTACTCGCCGAACGGCACCAGATGAATCTTATCATAGGTGAAAACGCGCCGGCCGGATCGGTCGAGCAAGACGGCGCTGTTGGTGGCAAGCCAGTGCCCCGCCTCATCCCTTTTCCAATCCACGACGCCCACGAGAAAATCGCTGTGGGAGTCTCGTGCGATCTCAGCCGCGCGGGCGGCAAAGTCCGCATCTTGAAAGGTGAAAGGCGCAGGCACTTCGGGCCACACAATCAGGCTCGGCAGATCGGGCTGGTCCGGGTGATCGGAGGATTTCGGCGATTTTGTGGCAGCGTCGACACTGATGCGGGCCAGCTGATCGAGTTCTCGGGCGTGCAGCTGCATCCAATTCGGAGGATAAGTCTCCGATTGAGGGAAATTGGTTTGGACCAAATGCGCGACGAAGCGCGGAGCAGCCGAAGGCACGAAGTAGCGACCTCCCACGGCAATCAGGATCAGGGCCGCCGTCGTCACCAGCGCCGTCTTCCACGCGCGCTGCGTCCCGACTAGAGCCGCATAGGCCACGAGCGAACCATAGCCAGCCACGACGAAGCTCAGCCCGTAAATTCCAGTCACCGCCGCAAGTTGCACAAGCGCCAGATTGCCGCTCGCTGCATAACCGATGAGGTTCCACGGGAAGGCAAAGATCGGAAGATTCGCGCGGGCGAATTCCAGCGTCACCCACAAGGCCGGGGCCAGAGCACAGGTGAGCCTTGGGCTCTTCCGCGATGCAACAGCTATACCCCAGGAAAAAAAGGCGCAGATGATTCCTTCGACGACCGCGACCAGGCCGAGTATGCCCGCTGAGGTCCACGCAGGCACGTTGCCGTATTGCCGCATGACGACGTCTATCCATGGAAGGGAGACCGGATAACAAACCAGCGCGTGGAGAAAGCCGTATAGAGGCGCGACGGCAGGCCGCGACCGATACGATGCTAGAAGCAGCAGCCCGGCGGCAACCCATGCCAGGAGCGAGAGATTGTAGTTCGGGAAAGAGAGAGCCAGGGCGAGGCCGCTCGCGAGGGCGAGAAGCACCCGTGTATGCCAGGCATAATTCATTCAGGGGGCATTCAGCGCTTGACGATCGCCTTGAAGCCAGCGCGGTTCAGCGCGCTTTTTGCGGATTCGGCGGCGTGCTCGTCCGGATACGGGCCGACCTGCACGTGGTAAAAGCTGTCCGTGGCGGGCGTCACGACGAATGATGGGAATTTCTTCTGCTGTAACATATCGGCCATGGCGAGCGCATCGCTCTGATGCTTCAGCGCCGCAACCTGAAGCACCACGGCCCCCTTCAACATCTTCGGCGGACGAAAGCGGGACGAGGCCGGACCTTCCATCGCCCGCGAAGCGCTGGAAGGCTTCACCGCACTGGCGGCGACGGCGCGGGAGGCTGCAGGCGCGGAAGCAATTCGCGTGGGTTCGAGGTGATTGTTGCTTTTCTTGGTGTAAAAGTCCCATTCGCTATTCGCGGGGGCGGCGGCCGGCGCGGGCGGGCTCTCCAGATCCTTGGGCTTCGCCGCCGAACGAGCCAGAGGCGCATTTCGATCGGCAGAGGAGGCGGCGTGCACGGCCGCGCCGTATTGCGTCTTGCCCATCACGTAGCCGAGCGTGAAGAAAACTCCGCACAACAGCACAACGCCGAGAAACAATCCGACGAGATGCCGGCTCTCGAGAACCCGTTCGCCGCTCCCTCGTTGTCCGATTCCCCGAGCCATTGCCCCCTACTTGTTTCGCTCGCTTGCCTTCACCCACTGCGAGATAACGTCGACCGGCAGCGGAAAGACGATCGTCGTGTTCTTCTCAACTCCGATTTCGGTTAAGGTCTGCAGATACCGAAGCTGAATTGCAGCGGGCTCCTTTTCGAGCACGCCAGCCGCTTCCGCGAGCTTGGCCGAAGCCTGGAATTCCCCGTCGGCGTGAATGATTTTTGCGCGGCGCTCGCGCTCAGCCTCCGCCTGCCTGGCGATCGCGCGCTGCATCGACTCCGGAATATCGACCTGTTTGACCTCAACCTTCGTTACCTTGATACCCCAAGGCTCGGTATCCTGGTCAAGGATTAGTTGCAGCTTGGAGTTTACCTTTTCGCGCTCCGAGAGAATCTCATCCAGCTCGAACTGCCCGACGACGCTGCGAAGGTTGGTCTGGGCGAGCTGCGAAGTGGCGTAGAGATAGTTCTGCACTTGCGAAAGCGCGCGGTTGGCATCCACGACCCGGAAGTAGCAAACCGCATTGACCTTCACCGAGACGTTGTCGCGGGTGATGACGTCTTGCGACGGGACATCGAGGGTCTCGATCCGCAGAGACATTCGCGTGAGTTTGTCGATCGGGAAGAAGACGAGCCTCAGCCCCGAACCTTTGGGCTCGGGAAGCATGCGTCCGAGGCGCAGGACCACGCCGCGCTCCCATTCCTTGATGACAAACACGGAATTGAAGAACCACGTCAGAAAAATGACCACGCCGACCACAAACACAACGGTGGTGAATTCCATCGCTACCTCCTCGTTGCACTCGTTACGAAGCCGCCGCTTCCGGCCGATTCACGACCTGGACCTCGAGCGTCAGCCCGTTTACTTTCTGCACGCGCACTCGCGCGCCCCGCGGGATCGCCTCTCCCGGCGGCGCCACGGCCCGCCAGAGCTCCCCATGAATCCGCACCATTCCGCCGCCCGCGCCGATTGGTTCGGTCACCTCACCTTCCTCCCCAACCAATTCTTCCTTCCCGGTCGACGCCTTCCAGGTGAACGACCGCAGGACCAGCCGCATCAGGATGATGATGATGATCGCGAAGGGAATGGCCACGCCGAGGGCCGTGCTCAGGCTTACGCCCATTCCCGTGAGCGGCGAGCGGATCAGCATGAGTGCGCCCAGAACCATGGCCACGACTCCTCCTACGCCCAGAATGCCATGCGACGGAAATTTAGCCTCCAGCACAAACAGAGCCATCGCGACAAGGATCAGCAGCAGCCCGGTGAAGTTGACGGGAAGCATGTGCATCGCAAAGAGGGCGAGCACGAGCGAGATTCCGCCGATCACGCCGGGCGCGAACATTCCCGGATGAGTGAATTCCGCATACAGCCCCAGCACGCCGACGATCAACAGGACGAAAAACACGTCCGGCTGAACGATCCGCGAAAGGAATTTTTCACGCGCGGTCATGTCGTGGAACGAGACAACCGGATGCGCGAGGTCGAGCTGCATCGTGGACCCGTCCAGGCGCGTAATCGTGCGGCCGTCGAGCTTCGCGAGCAATTCCTCGGGCGACTTGGCTACGAGATCGATCAGCTTGCCGTCGAGAGATTCCTTGTCGCTGAAGGCCTTGGCGTCGGTGACGGCGGTGGCGGCAAGATCCACGTTGCGGCCGCGCGCGGTGACGTAACTGCGCAGGAAGGCCGTCGCATCATTCACGATTTTCTTGTGCAAGGTCTCGTCGATCTGGATGGGCTGTCCGCCGATTGCCATGATGGGAGAAGCCGCTCCGGTCTCCGTTCCCGGAGACATCGCGGCCACGTCCGCAGAGAGCAAAACGAAGAATCCCGCCGAAGCGGCGCGCGATCCCGTCGGATACACATACGTGGCGACGGGGACGGGCGAGCGCAGGATCGCCTGAATGATCGAGCGCATCGAGGTGTCGAGGCCGCCCGGCGTGTTCATGGTGATGAGGACGAGGCTTGCGTGTTCGCCGGCAGCCTGCTCGATTCCGTTGACAATGTATTCGGCGAGGACTGGCTCGATCTCGCCATCGATCTTCAGCTCAACAACCGTCGCAGTGGAAGTCGAGCCGGCGGGCGAAGACACACGCGCCGCGCAGCGTGCACAGAAGGCGGACGAAATCCCGGCGGTGATGAACACACTCAGCACGACGGATCGGCAGGACGATCGCCATGACTGGAAAGTCATATCGGGCCGGTATTATAGCAAGATCAGCTCAGAATGCTCGGACACCTTTCTGGCGGAGCGCGGCGCTCGGGCTGCGCTGGGCGCAGTCCGCACGCGCTGCGAAAGCGTCGCGCCGCACGCGCATTCGAACGTCGGCAGCCCCATTTCGATTCCGAGATTCAGTCGGGCGTTGGATTGTTCTCTTCGGTCGCGAAAGGAGGCCGGACGCGCAACACGGCCTGCACGCGCGCGTCTTTGATCACTTTCGCGAACGCGGGATCCGTCTTCGCGGAAAGAAACTTCTTATAGCCGTCGTCGCGAGCCATCTTTAGATAAAGCGCCGTATGCTCGGCATCGCCAGTTAGTGCGTAGGATTTCGCCACCAGGAAATGAAGAACGCCAGGATCGGGCGGCGTGCTCCGCTGCTGCACGATCGGTCCCAAACCGCCCCGGTGCTCGAAGATCGCCGGGTCAAGCGCGAGCGCTCTGCTGAACGCCTGTATCGCTTGCGCGTATTCTTTGCTGCCGCAATAGGCATAGCCGAGATTGCTGTAGAAAGCGGGCTGATCTTTCGCGAGGCGCAGCGCTTTCTTGTAGTACTTGATGGCCTTGCGGTAGTTGCCCTTGCCGTATTCAAGCGTGCCGAGGTTATTGATGGCGCTCGAGAAGCGTTTGTCGGCATGCACCGCTTTCTTGTAATACCGCTCGGCGCGGCGGGCGTCGCCCAGCTGCTGGTAGGCCATGCCGATCTTGTTGAGCAGCACGGCATTCTTCTTTTCGTAACGCAGAATCTCTTCGTAGGCTGCCGCGGCCGCGGCAAACTCCTTGCGCGCCGCGAGAATGTCCGCGCGCATCTCGGCAATCTCACGGGGAGTCAGCGATGGCTTACCGGTGGCGTCCTGCGCGGGACCGGTTGTCGCCGTTCCCGTGGGTGCCTGACGGTCTTGCCGGGCGGGAATGACTCCGGCGACAAGTACGAGTGAGATGGCGAGGAGGGCCCAGTATCTCATTGCCCTGTTCCTACTTGCACGGGCGCATTCGAGTCCCGAACTACGGTCGAGACTTCGAATCGTCCGCCGGCTGCTTGCTACCTCCGAAGATACCAAATATGCGATCGAATAGACCCTTTTTCTTATCGGGCTTCTCGGGTGGCTGGGTTCCAAGAGCCTCGGGATTGGGACCTTGGTTCATCGGCGGAGCGGGATTCCGAGGGGGATGGTTCGAAGTTTCCGAAGCGGTGATCGAAGGATTGTTCGCGGGAGGAGGCGGCGCCGGCGGATTCGGCTCTTTCCCAAACAGGTGCGCGAGCCATGAACCTCCGGGCGACTTTGCCATCCGACTCCCGTGGAGCTGGCAGTATTGATTCGGCTCGCTACCGGAGATGAAGTACTCATTCGCGGACTGCGGACAGGACGGCGTCGCCAGTTGCCCGGTCTGCGGATCGATTACTTCGTCGAGAACGCCCGGCGGCGGAGCAAAATCCTGCGTGTTGCTGTACATGGGCAGAGCTACCGCTCGCTTCATGAACTCCGTCCAGATGGGGGCGGCGGCCTGGCTGCCGGACAATCCCAGATCGCGGTTATCGTCAAAGCCCACCCAAATCACGCACAGCAAGTTCGATGTATAGCCGGCGAACCAACCGTCGCGGGACGTGCCGGTTTTTCCCGCCGCCGGTGCCGTAAATCCCAGCCGGCGCACGGGGAAACCCGTACCGTGATTGATGACATCCTCCATCAGACTCGTCACGAGATAGGCAACGCGCGGATCGAGCACCGGCCGAGTCTGGGGCGCCAGCGACTCTACGGTGCTGCCGTCCGCCGACACGACACTGCGTATGAAAAGGGGTTCGGCCCGAACTCCATTCGCCGCAAATGCCGTATAGGCCGCAGCGACGTCGATCGGCGTCATCTCGTAGGCACCGAGCGCCACGGCCGGCGTGGCCTGAATGTTCGAACCGAGCCCCATCTGCCGCACCAGATCGACCACGCGCTGATAGCCGATCATCTCGGCCACTCTTACGGTGGCCACGTTTAGCGAATGCACCAAAGCGTCGCGGACCGTTACCGTCCCATAGAACTCCTCACCATAGTTGTTGGGAGTGTACTCCTGGCCGTTGAATTCGAAGGTGGTGGGCACATCTTCGACAGTCGTCACCGGCGTCACGACCGGCTCCATGCCCTCGACGGTGTTGTCGAACGCCGCCGCGTAGACGAATGGCTTGAACACCGAACCCGGCTGGCGGTGCGCGAGAGCGTGGTTGAGCTGGCTTTCACCGTAATCGCGGCCGCCGACGAGAGCGCGAATTTCGCCGGTATGAGGATCGAGTGCCACTAGGGCCACTTGTGGCCGCGGCACCGGCTCGCCCTTTTTCTTCCACGCGGCGTAGCGCCGCGCCAGCAACTGATCTAGACCCTGCACGCCGACCTGGATCGCCTCGCCCGCCGCGTGCTCGAGGTCGGGGTCGAGCGTGGTGTAAATGCGGTAACTCTGCGTTTGGAGATCGCTCTCGGAAAACTTTTCGAGCAGGTGGTCTTTCACCATGTCGACAAAGTAGGGTGCCGAGGTGTGGGTCACCCCCCCGCTGACGAACTTCAGTTTCGATCTTCTTGCCGCCGCTTCCTGCTCGGCGGTGATGTAGCCGTTGTCCACCATCTGCGAAAGCACGCGGTCGCGCGCTTCCTGTGCACGCTCCATATGCCGCTCGGCCGACGAGTAGCGGTTGGGCGCGCGGATGATTCCGGCGAGGAAGGCCGACTCGGGCACGCTAAGCTCGCGCACGTCCTTGCCGAAGTAGGCCTGCGCGGCCTCGCCGAAACCTCGGATAGCGAAACTGCCGCGATTTCCGAGATAGATGTCGTTGGCGTAGAGCTCGAAGATTTGCTGCTTCGAAAAACGCTCGTCGATCTCGGCGGCCATCAGTATCTCTTTCAATTTGCGCCGCCACTCGCGCTTCGTCGAGAAGAAAAACGTGCGCGCTACCTGCATGTCGATGGTGCTCGCGCCTTGCGCCTTTTCGCCGCGGCTCACGTCATAGAAAGCCGCGCCGAACACGCGAACCAGGTCGAGCGGCCCGTGCTCGAAGAATCGTTTGTCTTCCGCCGCGAGCACGGCATGCACCAGCATCGGCGGCAGATCGTCGAACCGGACAATGCGCCGCTTTTCGCGCGAACTGTCGAAGAGGTTGGTGATCAGCTCCGGCTCGATTTCCGCCCAGTCCCTTTGGCTGCCGTTGGGAAGCTGCATAATGCGCGAGACTTGCGATCCCCTAAAATCCACACGCAGAGCGTTTCCGCCCCTAAAGTAGGATTCGGCGGACGGCCGTATCTCGACCGTCGAGCCTTTCACCTGAAATTCTCCCGGCGCACCGGCCACCGGACCCTCCTGGTAGCCGGCGCTCAGCAGGTAGCTTGTGAGATCGCCGACGCGCAGCGACTCACCCGTGTAAATGTGGCCCGGAGCGGAGTAAACGCGCGACGTGTTCTGAAATATTTGTCCGGTAAGCCGCTGGTCGATCATACGGCCGAATCGAACGTAGTAAACCGCAAGGACACCCGCGGCAACCAGCAGGCTCGCCAGCGCCGCCAACAACAACGCGACGCCAAACCGGGACGTCCAAAACCCGCGGGCTATTCGAATGCGCAATCAAATTCTCCGGTACACCGTATCCATGGCGTTGAGTCTCCTCCGTAGACGCGGATGGGAGAGGCGCGGCGTGGGCCTGGGCCGGATCTGTCTGCCCCCCGAAGGAGCAGTTCGCGTCGGCGGTTCATCTGAATACGATCTGACAAATCTTATTCTAAATCGTATGGTTGTCGGCGTGGGGATGAAATTGCAGGGTCAGTTGATATACCGCCAGATCGAGGGGAACCGTGTAGTCAAGACCGATGTCCACTCTTCCGTTGGTGATCGAAACGCGAATATCTTCCTTTTTCGCCGGAATCCCGAGTTCCTGTATTTTTTTCCAGACGTCTTCGCGGACATCATTCTGGCCTTTTGGAGGATAGCCGGTGAGGGCGAAGCGAGACTCACTCTCGATGGCATCCTGAAGCTGATAGTTGTCGACATAGACCGGGACGACCTTTACTGCGGTGAAAATCATCGCGGCGAAAATCGCCAGGGTCACTAGGAGGTTCACCTTCGAACCGCCGCGCTCGCCGATCCGGTTTGCTCGAATCATAAGAACCGCGTTGCCCCCGCGCGGGATACCCCAGCGTCGGTATTCTCAAGCTAGCACGGCACCAGCGCCCAGTGTAGACAGCCGGGAGGCAGTTGTTTGCGATGAGTAAACGCTTGGATCCGGCATTCCTTACAACTAGTACGCGCGACCGAAGACGGCTTTCTCTTTGGCGGGCTGGCCGCAGTAAACGCACTTGCCGGATCCGGCCGTCTGCTCGAGAGGTATGCAGCGCATGGTGGCCTTGGTTTCTTCCTTGATTTTCGCTTCGCAGTCGCCGCCACCGCACCACCAGGAGAGCGCGAAGCCCTTTTCAACGGCCTTCTTGAAGTCGCCGTAGTTCGAGGTGTCGGCGGTGTTCGATTTGCGGAATTCGAGCGCGCGCTCGTAGAGCGCCTTCTGAATCTCCTCAAGAAGTTGAACCGCGGACGCGGCAATCCCCTGCTGCGCGACGAACGCCTTCCCTTCTTTGCCAGGCCGGTCCCGCCGCGCCAGCACCACCGAGCCTTTCGCGACGTCTTTCGGCCCGAGTTCGAGCCGCAACGGCACCCCGCGCATCTCCCAGTCGTTGAATTTGAAGCCGGGGCTCATCCCTTCGCGCTCGTCCATCTTTACGCGGACGCCTGCGTCCACGAGCTCTTTGCGCAAACGATGTGCATTTTCGAGAACGCTGGCCTTCTCCTCGTCGGTTTTGAAGATCGGCACGATTACAAGCTGGAATGGCGCGAGGCGCGGCGGCAGGATTAATCCCTGGTCGTCTCCATGCACCATGATGATGGCGCCGACGAAGCGGGTCGAAAGTCCCCACGAAGTGGTCCAGCAGTACTGCAGGACGCCGCTCTGGTCGAGGTAGCGAATCTCGAACGCCTTCGCGAAATTCTGTCCGAGGTTGTGCGACGTCCCGGCCTGCAGCGCCTTGCCATCGCCCATCATGGCTTCGATCGAATACGTCTGATCGGCCCCGGCAAATCTTTCGGCCGCTGACTTGCGGCCGGGAATCACGGGAATGGCGGCTTCCCGCACCGCGAAATCGGTGTAGACGTCGAGCATCTGGCGCGTTTCCGCTGCGGCCTCCTCCGCCGTCGCATGGGCGGTGTGGCCCTCCTGCCAGAAAAACTCCAGCGTGCGCAGGAACAGCTTCGTGCGCAGCTCCCAGCGCACCACGCTGTTCCACTGATTGATCAGCAGCGGCAAGTCGCGGTAGGACTGGATCCACTTGGCGTAGGCGTGGCCGATGATCGTCTCCGAGGTCGGCCGAATCACCAGCGGCTCCTCGAGCTTTTCGCCGCCGCCGTGCGTCACGACGGCCAGCTCCGGCGAAAATCCCGCCACGTGCGACTTTTCCTTTTCGATGAAGCTCCGCGGGATCAGCAGGGGAAACGCAGCGTTGACGTGTCCAGTGGCCTTGAACCGCTGGTCGAGCGCGGCCGTGATGTTCTCCCACAGCCCCCAGCCGTACGGCCGCACGATCATGCAACCCCGCACCGGCGCGTAATCCGCGAGCTCCGCCCGCAGGACGAGTTGGTTGTACCACTCCGAATAATCTTCGCTGCGCTTGGGCAGCTTCCGCTCTTCCGCCATGCTTCCGTGGCCTCTTCCGCGGCGCGTTCTTCCAACGGCGCCAAGCTGCACAGAATACCATGAAGGTATGAGGTACGCAGAACAGCCCGTGTCGTGGGAATTTCAGGTCAGATCCTGCCGAAGGGGCCAGTCCGAAGAGGCTACCGCACAGCTCGCGTCACCGCAGATCGACTGGAAAATCCGAGCTTTGGCGTTGCGCATCGTGGCCCCGCATGGGGCTGCGCCGCACCGAGCGCGCGACGCGCCGAGTTCAGAAAAGCGAGCACGGCCATCGACTGCTCACCCTTCCTCCAGGCTAGGTAGACCCCAATCCTGGCGCCCGGCTCGTCGAGCGGCACGGCTACGACGGCGCTACCGGTAGCCGGATGGGCTTCTACTTCATCCGCCAAGATGGAAATGCCTTTGCGGCAGGTTAAGTAAATTGCTTGGATGTTGCCGCGCGAAGGGAGATCCATCGGCAACGGGACGACATTCGGAGTCAGGCCCGCTTGAGCGTAGAGATCGAGGATCTTGTCGTGCAGACCCATCGAAATACGACGATCCAACATCAAGAGCGGCTCGCCAGCGAGGTCTTTCACGCGCAGCGACTTGCGCTTCGCCAGTGGGTTCGCCTTGCACACGTGGACCAACAGGCGTTCCTCAAACAAAATTTCGGAATCCAGGTGAGCGTGATCGATGGGAGGACGCATGAAGCCGACGTCAATTCTTCCTTCCAGCAGGGCCTCACTTTGCGAGCCGGAATAGACGTCGCTGCATTGAACTTCCACCGCCGGGAAATATTGGGCGTGCTCGATGAGTACGGCGCTGATCCTTTCTCCCAGGCCCCCAGCGATCCCAACTCTCACCAGGCCCGCCTCCCCGCCTTTCGCCAAACGAACGCATTCGGAAACATGCACGACCTGAGTGAGCAGGATTCTGCCTTCTCGCAAGAGCATCCGCCCCGCATCCGTCAGAGCCACGCGCCGGCGGTCTCGCACGAAGAGCGGCGTGCCGAACTCCTCTTCCAGTTGCTGAATCTGTCGGCTCAGCGGGGGAACTGTCACGTGCAGGTGCTGCGCTGCCTTCGAAAAACTGAGGCGTTCGGCGACAGCGACGAAATAGCGCAGTTGACGCAGTTCCATGGGAGATTTGCCCACTTTATAGTCCGAATCGGTAACAGAAGCAACCAAAATAAGAAATGGACAACCCCGCCTGCCTTGTTATTAGTGTCAGCATATTTTCGGGGGTTTTTGCTTCACGTCTATTAGAACGGGTGGTCTTCAGATATCAGTGGTGGATGAGGCTCGGTTTTGATCCGACCGATTCGCGTCTATTCGACCTTTTGCTCGCACAGCTAGTCAGTGCGCAAGAGGCGTCGAATTTCGCGCGGCGGCCCTTTAGACGTCAGGTTCTGCGGCGGGCCATCAGATTCGAGAATGCGCGCCGGTGGGAAACCGAACCAAGGGGGACAAAATGAAGGCACAATTTGCAGGACGCAAGGTGGCGTTTTCACTATTCGCATGTTTGGTGGCGCTGATGCTCTGCGTATCGATCGCGGAGGCCCAAACGGCCGGAACCGGCGCGATCGCCGGAACCGTCACCGACCCGACGGGCGCGATCGTCCCGAATGTGAACGTGACGTCCACCAGTCTGGCAACCGGTCAGACGCGGACTACGACCACCGGCTCAGATGGCGTCTATAAATTCTCCCTGTTGCCCCCGGGCGATTACTCGCTGCAATTCAGCGCCGCCAATTTCAAAACGGCCGAGGTCCCGAAGGTCGCCGTAAACGTCACCGAGACGAAAACGGTGAATCAGGTACTGGAAGTCGGCGAGGTGAGCCAGAAGGTCACCGTGGAAGCGACCATTGTGACGCTGCAGACCGAAAGTTCGACGCTCGGCGGCACGATCACCGGAAACCAGATCACCGCTCTGCCGATGGCCAACGGCAATTACACTGAAATTCTCGGTCTTTCGGCCGGGACCAGCGCCAGCGTGGACAATGCCACGTCACTTGGCAAGGGCACCCAGAACATAAGCGCGAACGGCGTTGAACCGGGATCCAACAATTTCCAGATGGACGGCGTCGCCGTCAACAACATTGCTAACTCGGGCAGCGCCAACGATGGCACGATCTACACTGGTATCCCAATTCCCAGCACGGACGCCATTCAGGAATTCAAGGTTCAGACGTCCACTTACGATGCCAGCTACGGCCGGAACCCCGGCGCCAACGTGGTTGTGAGCACAAAGTCGGGGACCAACGAATTCCACGGCTCGGCATTCGAGTTCCTGCGCAACTCGGTCCTCAATGCCGACGACTTCTTCTACAACAAGACCAGCGCACATCCTCATCAGTTGCTGGATCAGAACCAGTTCGGCGGCACGATTGGCGGGCCAATCAAGAAAGACAAGCTCTTTTTCTTCTTTAGTTATCGCGGAACGCGAGGCAAGAATGGCGTCGCTCCGCAGGGCCAAACGTTTGGGGCGTTTTTGCCGACCGCCCTGAACCCCTACGCTTCGATCGGGTCGCGCGGTACATGCATTACCCCTGCCTCGGCACCCGACAACAGCACCATCGCCAGCAGCTGCGATGCTACTGCTCAAGCGTTCGCAACCAATGTTGGAATCATCAATATCGTGGGCCTCAGAATCTTCCAGCTCACAACGGGAAGCAACGCCGGCGTGCCAGAGAACTACTATATCCCGGCACCCGCGTCGGACCCACAGTTCTGCAATGCCGCGACCGGCGTGTGCAATTTCAGCGTTCCCGCCATTTACAGCGAAAATCAGTACGTCGGGAACGGCGATTGGATCATCAACAGCAAGAACACGCTCAGCACGAAGTATTTCTTCACCGAGAACCCTCAGACGTTGTACTTGGGCCAAGCTGGCGGCGATTTGCCAGGCACGCCGGAGTTCACACCCTGGGGCAACCAGGCAGCCGTCGCGAAGCTGACTTCGCTGATATCGAACACTTTCGTGAACGAAGCCCGCGTATCGTACCAGCGCAACAATGCCGGCGCGAACGTCGCGGTCCCGCCAGGCGGGTGCCCCAATGAAGGCAAATTGACGGGTTTGGAAGGGTGCGGATCTCCCTCCCAGTTGGGAATGCAACCGATGGTCCCCGGCTTCTACGAACCACCGACGATCATAGACATCTTCGACAACTTCACTATGTTTGGAGGCCTGCTTCCCTTTGAAGGGCCGACGAACCAGCTCCAATTAGCCGATCAAATCTCCTGGTCCCATGGAAGGCACAGCATCCGGGCAGGCTACGAATTCGAGTTTACAAACTGGCCCCTCGCCGATCAGGGACTTCAGCAAGGTCTCTTGTTGACTGCCGGTGCGCTTAGCGCCCCGCCTCCGTTTTCTCCCGGGCTCGCCACGGGGGGCAACGCAGGTCCGCTTTGGGACGTCGGATGTCTCTTCTGCGTCAAAGGCATCACCGGAGAGAACGGGATCATCCACTTCTACCAGCTAAACAATCAGTGGGCCTATGTGCTGGACGACTGGAAGGTAAGTTCCAGACTTACCTTGAATCTCGGGCTGCGCTGGGAATATTTCGGTCTGCTCAGCGATAAGTACGGCAGACTCACGCAGACCTGGATCGACCGGATGATCCCAAATTCAGAAGTCCCGACCGCGTTCTCGCCAACCGGTTCGCTTGGCATTCAGCAATACATGGTGCCAAGCAACTTCGTTTCGAATTTTGGTCCGCCGCCCGAGGGCGTCGGAATCTCCAATAACCGACACTCAATCTCAGGTCACGCTCCTTACAGCAACTTCGCGCCTCGATTCGGCTTCGCTTGGCAGCCGCTAAAGGGAAAGGGACTCGTGGTTCGCGGCGGGGTCGGCATCTTCTATAATCGCGTCGGCCTCGACAGCGTGGTCCACGCCTTCGAGCAGGGCTTCCCGTACGGGGCTACCTACGATTACTCTCCTCCGAGCAGCCGATGGCTCGCTGCTACTCTGGCCGCACCTTACCCCATAATTGCGCTCGTGTGCATGCCTTCCGATCCCAATTGCAATTCGAATTTTGGGCTCGGCTTTGCACCTCGCTATTCGAACTGGCAGAACGGCGCCAATTCCAGCTTGAGCTCGCCCTATGACCCTGCCGTACACACACCGCTAATCCGAGAATACAGCTTGGGCATTCAATATGAATTCGCGCCGAGCTGGATACTAGACCTTGGCTACGTAGGCTCAAGTGGAATCAACTTGCTGGATTACAACCACAATCACAACCAGGCCCAGTTGGCCACACCCACCAACTCCCTCAGCTACCTGTGCGATGATTAGACTCCCCCGATATGCAACACTGGTGGAAATTTCGGAAATGCGGAATTCCGCGTGCCGTATCTTGGTTACCAGGCGGCCGGCCTGCAGGCCTCCGATTTTAACGGCTACTCCAACTACAACAGCTTACAGGCCACCGTGCGGCACCAGTTCTCGCACGGGCTCTCCATGCAGGCTGCCTACACTTGGAGCAAGAATCTCGCCACCATCTTCTTCAGCAACACCGCGAACATCAACAACGCGCTGTGCATGAGCTGCCAGTATGGGCGG
>DATLWP010000131.1:0-1852 GCA_035576265.1 Candidatus Polarisedimenticolia bacterium | reverse complement strand
CGTCTAGTAGGCCACGCGGCGGGCCGTATCGATCATCGGAGTGCCAGGGACGAGTCCAATCCGTCACGCTGGCCCTCTGGACAGGTCCGGCGCTGACACTCCCGCCGTACTTTTTGGAGGTCGCAGATTCGTTGCGAGTTCAGCCTACCTGTGGATTACTTTGGTTGGCACGGTGGTCCGACTGCAATCGGCGCGCTCCAAACAGGGCATCCCTGTCCCCACAAACGGGACTTTTGGGGGAGCCCGGGAGAGTTGCATTTCCGATCATCGCGTTTGCTGGGCACGGGCAGAGCGGCTCGTGCGGCGGACCTTCGCTCTCATACCTTTTTGGTTATGTTGGCCCACGTGCACGTGGCGCGGCCGGCCCATTCCGCCTAGGATTCAGAGAAGGGTCACCGCATTCCGTGGCTCACTAACTATGGCATTGATTCGCTATGCCTCGGCACTCCTTTACCTGTTCGGGGCTGTCTCTATTGGCTGTAAGCACGCGCCCCAAGAGCCTGAGCGGCACTTGGCCGCCGAGGCTTTCGCGGTCCCGCGAGCCCCCTTGCCGCAGCGCGCATCGTCCTCTCCAGCCCCGCAGCAATCGGCCCATGCGGCTCCCGGCCCGGTTGCAGAGCAGCCACTGGAAGACGTCGAGGAACGTAAGGGTCCGTTCACGTTCGGCGGCCAGACCTTCACCGTTGTGACGCACACTAAGCGTATGCGTGGCGCGCGAGGCGATTCTGTTCAAGCACTCGCGTCGCTGGATATCGTCGACGCCGCCGGAACGGTCTTGCATCACGAAGAGTTTGCTTATCCGGTTGAAAACGGCGACTTCGCCGAGTCCTGCTCGGTGGGTGTCGATTCGATATCCGGAAGCAACGGTGCAGGGTTGCTGCTAGACACGGGATGCCTACCGTCCGCGCCATTGAGTGGCGGCCCATGGCAGATTTTCGGCGTCGTGAATGGAAAGCTCGCTTTGATCGGAAAGCCCCTTTACGCGGAAGGCGAAATGGGCGATTTCGTGCCCGGAAAGATCAATCACATCGGCAACGTCACTCAGATTCTCGCCGACGAACTCAGGATTCGCGTGTTTACCGGCTATTTCTTCGTCTCCGTACCGGTTCGCGTGAACTGGATGGAGGGCAAGCTTGCTTTGGCTCAGCGCTGCTTCTATCAAACCGGCCACGGCCTCGCGGAAGACGGCTGCGAGATGCCGGTCGAAGGCGTGGAGCAACATCGAGAACAAGACCTGACTTTCGTTCGGATGTTCGCGGAATCGAACGAGCAGATCGGACCTCCCGCCCACGTGGTGATCCAGAAAAATTCCCGAGTCGAGATCCTGGCCGCGAAGGTCCTGGTGAAGTGGGAAGAAGGAAAAGACGCAATCGAGCTGGGAGTCGGTGACGACATTTGGGTAAAGATCCGCATCGATGGCAAAGAAGGCTGGGTTCACACCGAGGAAGATTTGCAAGCTATTGGCCTCTATCGATCGGGGTAGGAGGCGCTCTGTCTACTTGGCTTGGTGCCAAGGCGAGCGAAACCTCCCGTCCCGGTCAGGTTCCCCAATTTCCCCACATGTCCGGTAGCCGCGGCCATCAGGCATTGGGCAAATTTCCAAAGGGAAGTTGGAGGCTGCCTCGCACTTCTGTACCCACTCGAGCCCCTCAAATCTCAGTCAACTCTCGGGAAGCAGCCTTTGCGATTCGCACGTTGGCGGGGACTGCACTTCTTTCGCGGCCGGCACGTTTTCGAGGTCAGATTTCGCTGCGCAGAGGTTGGCTAAACGCTCGTCAAGATCCCGCGTTTTGGGAACCGCGGCACGAATGGCACTTTTTATGCTGCCGTAAACCGCGCGATAGGCTGGCTT
>DATLWP010000130.1:0-3862 GCA_035576265.1 Candidatus Polarisedimenticolia bacterium | reverse complement strand
ACGCCGACGAATCGTTCACCGCTCGTTTCGATCATCACGGTGCAGCCCTCGGCGAGGAGTCTTTCGGCAAGCGCGGGTGTTTCCGGCTGCAGCAGCGGTTCGCCACCCGTTATCTCGACGAGCGAAACGCGAGCCTCTCCGTCGCCCGCGAGCGAACGCACACGGTCGACGACCTCATCCACGCCGTACTTCGTTCCCCCGTGGAACGCGTATGCCGTATCGCACCAGACGCAACGCAGATTGCAGCCCGTGAGGCGCACGAAAACGCAGGGCAATCCCGCGCGTGTGCCTTCTCCCTGGATGGACTTGAAAATTTCAGTGATAACCATACGTGGAACGCTCGCAAAAAATCCGGCGGATTGGTCGATGTCCGTTTCGCCGCGGCGCGTCCTAGGGACGGTAGGTGGCCGCGGTAGTTTCCGTCTCCCAGACCGTAATGCTGGAGATGCCGGCGCCATTGGGCGCCTGGGGAAGCTGCCTCGTCGATTCGTCGTAAATATGGCGCGCCAGATTTTCCGCCGACGGATTCAGCTTGTCGAAAGGCGGAAGCTCGTTGAGATATTTGTGGTCGAGCGAGCGGATCACGCCCTGTATCACCTGCTTGAGTTGGACGAAATCGAAGACCAAGCCCACCGAATCAAGCTCCTTGCCGGCCACGACAACGCGCACCTTGTAGTTATGGCCGTGCAGATTCTCGCACTTCCCCTTGTAGTTGCGCAGATTATGGGCGGCCGCGAATGTCTCTTCCACGCTGACTTCGTACATGAGCCTTCCTTGGAGTCCGGCCGAGGGCGCACGCGGTTCCTTCGCTGCGCCTATTCAGGATTCTCTTTCATGAAGCGCGCGACGTCCGCGACGTCCTGCGTGATGGTGTATTCGGGCAAGGACTCAATGAAAATTTTACCATATTGCATGCGCCGGATGCGGTTATCGAGAATGGCCAGGATGCCGCGGTCGGTTTTCGAGCGGATCAGCCGGCCGAAGCCTTGCTTGAGGGCTAGAACGGCTTCCGGCACCTGGTATTCGGCAAAGGCGTTGCGGCCGTCTTCCGTGAGGGCGCGCACGCGCGCCGCGACGATCGGATCGCTCGGCACGGCGAAAGGCAGCTTGTCGATGATGACGCACGAAAGCTGCGCGCCGGGCACATCGACTCCCTGCCAGAAGCTCGCGGTGGCGAACAGCACGGCGTGGGGAGTCGAGCGAAAGCGGTCGAGCAGGACCGAACGCGGTGCGGTGCCCTGCAGCAGGAGGGGAAAGCGTACACGCCCGGAGACGCGCTCGTAGACATCCTTCATCTGCGCGTAGCTGGTGAACAGACAAAAGGCGCGGCCGTCGGAAATTTCCAGAAGGCGCGCGATTTCATCGGCGGCGCTGCCAGGGAACGTCGGCTGGCGCACGTCGGGAATGCTCTGCGGGATATAGAGCAGCGCCTGGGTGCGGTAATCGAACTCCTGAGGCAGCACGCTCTCTTTCGCCGGCAGGACGCCGAGGCGCTGTTTTAAATAATCGAATCTGCCTTCGACTGCGAGCGTGGCCGACGTGAGGATGACCGTATCGAACTGGCCGAAGAGCTTTTCGCGGAGGATTTCGCTCACGTCGATCGGCGTCGCCGCGAGGAAGACGCCACGGCCCCGCCGCTCGTACCAGTAGACGTATGCTTTCTCCTCGCTCTCGAGCAGAAAGCACAACTCGCGGCGCATTTCGGCGGCACGGCGCGCCAGAGCGATTACCTCTTCCGGCTTGGGCGTCAGGGCCGCTAGCTCGGTCTCGATACGCTTCACGGCCGTGGCCAGATCGTCGTAGGCCTCTCGATTTTGCTCGAGAAACGAGTTTCGCTCCGCCGGGCCAAACGGGTAGCGCCCCTCCCGCTCTGGAAAGCGCTCGAAAAAGCTGCGCGCGCGTTCGCGCAGCCGTGCCAGATGCCGGCGGAGCGGCGCCGCTTCGATCCGCAGAACGCGAAGCATGTTTTCCGTGTCGCGCCCAAGCTCTTCGAAGCGGTAGCTGGAGAGCTGGCGGCCAAAATAATCGCTCGCCACATCCTCGATTTCGTGGGCTTCGTCGAACACCACGGCCGAGTATTCGGGCAGGATCGAGCCGAAATCGTCCTGGCGAATGGCGAGGTCGGCGAAAAACAGGTGATGGTTGACGATGACGAGGTCCGCTTCCTGCGCGCGCTGGTGCATCGCGGTGATGAAGCAGCGCTGGAATTCCGGACACTTCTGGCCCGTGCAGAGATCGCTGCGCGCGTCGATGCGGTTCCAGAGTTCGGCATCGTCCGGCAGAAACGTGAGTTCGCTGCGGTCACCGGTCTCGGTGAGCTTCTCCCAATCGCGGATCTGCGAGAACCAGTCGATCTCGTCGATCCCCTTCAGAACAGGCTGGCCCTCCATCTGGTGTACCTTTTGCCTGCACAGAAAATTGGCGCGGCCCTTCATCAACGCGGCTTTCAGATTCGGCGCGAAGTGCTTCTGCAGGAAAGGAACGTCTTTCTGGAAGAGCTGCTCTTGTAGGGATTTCGTCGCCGTCGAAACGACCACGCGCCGGCCGCTGCGAATCGCGGGGATCAGATAGGCCAGCGTCTTGCCGGTGCCGGTGCCGGCTTCGATGACGGCGTGCTGGTGCTTCTCGAAAGCTTCATTGGCGATCTGGGCCATGGCCAGCTGCGACGGCCGGAACTCGTAGCCGGGATGGCGTTTTGCAAGCAGGCCGCCGGGGCCGAAGATTTGTTCGATGTTGACTTCCTCGGATTTCGTGGCGGCGGCTTTTTTCGGCATGGACGCTTCGTGCGTTCGCAATCCCGGAGAATCGGCAGACTAAAATAGCACACCGCGCGCCCCGCTCCGCAGAGTCGTCACGCCCGGATCAGCGTGCGGAAGATTTTTCGAGAGTTTTGGCCCAGTGCGAAAGGTGGTTCAGCGACTGCGTATGCGTGTGATCGATTTCGAGTGGCGTAATGGAAATCGCGCCGTCGCGAATGGCGGCGTGGTCGGTGTCCGGGTCGATCCCGTCGGTAAACCGCTGCTCGCTCAGCCAGTAGTAACGACGGCCGCGCGGATCGCTGCCGGGTTGCAGCAGATTGCGCGTGATCTTCGACGACTGCCGCGTGAACCGCACTTCTCCTCCCCAGTCTTGCGGAACATTGACGTTGAGAACCACCCCCGGTGGAAGGCCCTCGCTGAGAACCAGCGGAACGAGGCTGCGCGCGAATTCCGCCGCCGGGGCAAAATCGAATTCCCTGCCCCGATACGCCACGGAAATCGCCACGGCCGGCACGCCATTGATCGCTCCCTCAAGCGCCGCGCCGACCGTCCCGGAATAATAGATGTTTTCGCCGACGTTGCCTCCGCGATTGATTCCCGAGACGACGATGTCCGGCTTCTTCTCGAGCAGCGTATGAAAGGCCAGAATCATTGCGTCGGCGGGAGTTCCTTCGACGGAGTATTCGCGGTCCGCGATCTGGTCGCAATAGATCGGCTGGCGCAGCGTGAGCGATTGCGCGGCGGCGCTGCGCTCGTGCGAGGGAGCGACAACCGTGATCGTTCCCAGGCCGCGCAGCGCGTCAACGAGGGCGCGCAGGCCCGGGGCGTGGATCCCGTCGTCGTTGGTAATTAAGATATTCGGCATAAAAATTCCGAAGCGGGCGAAATAGTGTCCGAAAGACTCCTCTGTTTGTGATGCGGACAAGATAATGGTCGGGACGACTGGATTTGAACCAGCGACCTCACGCACCCCAAGCGTGCGCGCTACCAGGCTGCGCCACGTCCCGACCGCATCGGCCACACAGTGGCCCGATTCAAGCCCGCTTGGGCTATGAGTCAGCGTATCACTCGCGTTCGAGGAGGGTCAAGACGGCGAGAAGCTC
>DATLWP010000129.1:0-1966 GCA_035576265.1 Candidatus Polarisedimenticolia bacterium | reverse complement strand
CATACAACATATAGGCGCGACTCTTTTCGCGTCCGCCGGAGTGGCCGGTTTAGTTGCGGGCCTTGCGGCCCGCCCGACGATCTCCAGCCTTCTCGCCGGAATTCAAATTGCTCTGACCGAACCGATCCGCATTGACGATGTGGTGATCGTGGAAGGCGAATGGGGGTGGATTGAAGAGATTAGCTTCACTTACGTCGTGGTGCGGATATGGGACCTCCGCAGACTAGTGGTGCCGCTCACCTACTTCATCGAACGACCTTTTCAAAATTGGACGCGTCGATCTGCGGATCTGTTAGGCACGGCATTCATCTATGCCGACTATAGCATACCTGTCGAGAAGGTGCGCGAAGAGCTTCATCGGGTCCTCCAAAGCTCGCCCCTTTGGGATGGCAAGAGCTGGGGTCTCCAAGTCACCAACACGAACGAGCATACCATGGAACTGCGCGCGCTCATGAGTGCGCGCGATTCCGGAACGGCCTGGGACTTGCGCTGTTATGTCAGGGAAAAGCTGATCGAGTTCCTGCAACAAAACTATCCGGGCGGCTTGCCGAAAGTCCGTGCCGAGCTGCGGGAAAGGGCAACAGGCTAATTTTTCTGGCACGGATACGCAGCCATTCGAACTTAAGCAGCGCCCGCTTTCCTCACCTTCACCTTCACACAAGCATCGAGCGCGGCCGACAAGGTATCCAAGCGGTCGACTGAGTATTCAAGGAGGCTGTTAAAGTGCACCCCTTTGCCGCGCGCGCTATCGTTGGCGGTGACCCAGCGTCCGAGAATGGCGGGAACGGCCAGACATTCCGGATGAATTCCCTCGCTCAATCGAGCAATGGCGCTGAACTTTTTTTCGCCCGGCGTTTCTAGCTCGATCTCATCTCCTTCCGCAATCCCTTTACTCCTCCCCGTCGCCGCGTTCATCGTGACGGGGAAGACTTTGCCGTTGTGATGGGCCAGCTCGACGAGCCACGGGTTTTCGCTGGTAATGGTGAGCGTCAGGAAAGGCACTTTCTGGTTCACCACAAAAAGGTCGTACTCCGCCGGGCTCTCCGTGTGGACCGGACATGGATGCCATTCCGTCAACGGAATATAGTCTGCCGTATCCCAGGGAATGTTGTGCTTCTGGGTAAATTGTTTGACGTCTTCTCCCGCCCCGATGAAGTGCTCCAGATAGAGTGGAATTCTGCCCTTGTGGAAAATGCGCGGATAGCTCTGCTCTGCCGTCCGTTTGCCGAGCTTGCAGTAGCCGTGCTCCTGGAAATAGTCAAGCCCGTGCTCATTGCCGCAATAGGACTTGAGCCACCGATCGCAGATCTCCTCCCAAGTGTATTTGCGGGACGGGTCGAGGCGAACATCAGGCTCGAGGTGCGCGGCGGCATTAAAAGCGGTGTAGAGGTCCGGCAGAAGATCCAGTCTCTCTGCCGCTTCCAGGATAACTTCCATCCAGTAACGCGCCTGCCCCTTGGGTTTGACCACCGGCTGCTGGAAATTGAAGCACCAGTCGTCGTCGGGCAACGGCGCATTGTTGTAATGAATATACGGATTGAAGACGACGGGAACCAATCTTTCGAGCGCGTGAGCGTCGGGCAATAGGAGATCGGCGAATTCGGTCGTCTCATTATGGTGGTCGGAGAACGAAACCATGAACGGAACGCGCTTGAGCGCCTCGCCCATCACTTCGGGATCGCCGGCCGTAGCCATCAAATTGGTCCGGCATTGAATGAAGACTTCAGGTGTGTAGGTCAAGCCGAACTTCTCAGGATAGAGCACCCCCAGCCAGAGCATGCTCCGCGCATAAACCGACACGGGGAACAGTTCCACGAGTTCCAGGCTTTCCGGCGGCTTCACTTTGCGCGGCGGCACCGGCGGCATGTGAGTATTGGTGTAAGGGTTCCCCGCAACCAGCAAGCCATCGACTCCTTCTTTGGGGCCCAAATTGGGTCCCGCGGCAGCGGAGTTGATTAGGCCTCCG
>DATLWP010000128.1:0-14852 GCA_035576265.1 Candidatus Polarisedimenticolia bacterium | reverse complement strand
CCTCTGTGACGCTGAGCAACACAATCTTGGCCGTTTCTCCGAGATCGTAGCTCGCCGGACATACCAGGTTGCCCACATTCTCGATGAACAGGACGTCGAGATTCCCGAGCCGCCACCCTTCGAGTGCCCGGTCGATCATTCGGGCGTCCAGGTGACACGTGCCTCCCGTGGTGATTTGCTTCACGGGAAAGCCGTAACGCGAGAGCCTCGCCGCGTCGTTATCCGTCTGAATGTCGCCGGTGAGAACCGCCACGCGCGTTGCGCGGTCGAACCCTTCGAGCGTGCGCTCAAGCAGAGTGGTCTTGCCGGATCCCGGCGAGCTGATCAAATTGAGGCAAAGAACGCCATTCGCCAGAAACCGGTCGCGCAAATCTGCGGCGATTCGGTCGTTTTCACTAAGCACTTTGCGTTCGAGCGGCACGCGGCTCATCGTCGACCTCCAAGTAAGCAATCTCCAGTTCCTCCCCGCTGATGCACTCGGTGTGTGAGGCTCCGCAGCGCGGGCAGGCGAAAACGAAATCCCGCGCTTCGAACACCGTGGCACAATCTCCGCAACGGTGTCGGCGCGGACACATTTCAATCTCCAGGGCCATCGACTCGAACTCGGTTTCGCGCGTCAATGCCTCGAACGCAAAACGCAGCGCCTCGGGGTCCACAGCAGCGAGCTCGCCAATGCGAAGCCCCACGCGGCTCATGCGCATACCGGGATACTTTTGCGCCTCAGCCTGGACCGCGTCGAGCACGGATGCCGCAATCCCCAGCTCATGCATAGCTGCCTCAACAGATGCGCGGCAATTGATCGCCCGCGAGCATATCCACCACGCGCGTCGTTCCGAGCGCCGTGCGCAGGGTCACGAGCCGTGGGTGCGCCTCGGTGACGGTGCCGATAATCTGCGCTTGATGCCCCAGCAGATGCCGCCGCATAGCCTCAAGCACCGCCTCCGCCGCCTCGGGCTCTAGAATGGCAATCAGTTTCCCTTCATTCGCCACATAGAGCGGGTCCAATCCCAGCATTTCGCAGGCGCCTTTCACTTCCTCGCGAACCGGAATCGCGCGCTCGTCGAGCTCGATCCCGACGCTCGATTGCGCTGCAATCTCGTTCAGCGAACTGGACAGCCCTCCCCGAGTCGGGTCCCGGAAGCAGCGGAACGCCGGCGCCACATCGAGCATCGCCCGCACGAGCGTGTGCAGCGCAGCCGAATCACTTTCAATTTGGCTCTCAAATTCGATTCCTTCCCGCTGTGCCAAGATCGCAATCCCGTGGTCGCCGATCGAACCGCTCAAAAGCACCCGGTCTCCGGGCCGCGCGCGATTCGCGGAAAGCCGCAGGCCATCCGGAACGAGGCCCAGGCCGGACGTGTTGATGAATACCCCGTCGCCGCTTCCCTTTTCGACGACTTTTGTGTCGCCGGTGACGACGGAAACTCCTGCGGACTTAGCCGCCTCCTGAAGAGACGCCACGACGCGGCGAAGTATTTCCAGGGGCAAGCCTTCCTCGATGATGAAAGCGGCGCTCAAGAACAGCGGTTGGGCGCCACCCATGGCCAGATCGTTGATCGTTCCGTGAACCGCCAGCGACCCGATATCGCCGCCGGGGAAGAACAGTGGCTTCACGACGAACGAATCGGTCGTAAAAGCCAGGCGGGATCCATTCACCTGCACGATGGCCTGGTCGTCCAGCCGCGCCAACACGGGATTATCGAACGCCGCGAGAAACACGTCGCGCACCAGCTGAGCGCTCAGTTTTCCGCCGCTGCCGTGGCCGAGAAGCACCGCGTCCTTCGCGGGCAGCAGCACCGGGCAGGACAATCCGGCAAGTTCCTTCGCGTATTCAGTCATTCGCTTTGGCTCCGGCGACGGCGGCGTGCCGGCGATAATGGTAATAGGCTGCGCAGGCGCCTTCGGCAGAAACCATCGGCGCGCCGAGGGGGCTTTCGGGCGTGCAACGCTTACCAAAGGCAGGGCAATCGGTCGGCTTCTTCAAACCTTGCAGGATCAGCGCGCTGATGCAAATCGGGGATTCTTCGGCGGTGATCGTTTCGAGCCCGAAGATTTGGTCCGCGTCGTAAGCGGCAAATTCTCCGCGCAGGCGGAGGCCGCTCTGCGGGATCAGCCCGATGCCGCGCCATTTCTGGTCGCAGACTTCGAAGACCTGCTCCATGATCTGCTGCGCGGCCCGATTACCCTCGTACGTCACCGATCGCCGGTATTGGTTCTCAATTTCGGCTCGGCCTTCCTCCAGCTGCGCCACGAGCATCGAGATCGCTTCGAGTAAGTCGATCGGCTCGAAGCCTCCAACCACGATGGGAATCTGAAACTCCCGGCTCAGCTTCTCATATTCGCGATAGCCCATCACGGTGCAGACGTGTCCTGGGGCGATGAATCCCTGCACGCGGTTCTGCGGGGAACCAAGTAGCAGACGCATCGCCGGCGGCACGAGAACGTGGGAAGCGAGCATGGAGAAATTTTCGAGACCTTCCTGCCGGGCCTGCCAGACGGCCATCGCATTGGCCGGGGCGGTGGTCTCGAATCCGATGCCGTAGAAGACCACTCGGCGACCGGGGTTCGCCCGCGCGATCTTCAGCGCCTCGAGCGGCGAATAGACGATGCGCACGTCCCCTCCGGCCGCCTTCACGTGGAAAAGGTCCGAGCGCGAGCCCGGCACGCGCAGCATATCGCCATAGGAAACCAGGGTAGTGTCCGGACGCGACGCAATTTCGACGGCTTTATCAATGGTTTCAAGCGAAGTGACGCAAACGGGACAGCCAGGTCCGTGAACCAGTTGTATGCCCGCGGGCATCAAGTCGTCGATCCCGTAGCGCATCAGCGTGTGCGTTTGCCCGCCGCAGACCTCCATCAACACCCAGGGTCGCTTGGCGCGGTGCGTGATATCGCTCACAAGCGCCCGCGCGATCCGCTCATCCCGGTACTCGTCCACGTATTTCATTTTATTGCACGCGGTCCTTCGGCTTCGTCGCGTTCTCCCGGAAATCCTCCGACAGGTTCTCGTCTTCGAGTTCCGACACAAGTTCACCCTCGAGAAGGCCCATCTGCTCGAGCAATTCGTAGGTGCGCTCGGCTTCCTCGCGATCCACGCGGCTGATCGCGAAGCCCACGTGCACGATCACGTAGTCTCCGATGACGGCTTCGGGCACGAAATCGAGGCAGGCCTGGCGGACGACGCCGCCGAACTGCACGCGGCCGGCGCGCATGCCGTTGAGTTCAGAAATGTCGAGAATCTTGCCCGGGATTGCTAAGCACATCGCGCCCTCCCAAAGTGTTATCTCCGTGGATAACGAATCGACCGCGTTCCGGAGGAGCCTTGCGACCACTCTCCAAAATCCCTGCGGAGGACCGTGCGTAGGGTGAATTCCGCCCTTGGCCAAGCACAATCCCCCCACGTGGCAAAAAAGACAGCACCTTCGTGGCTAATCTCAAGTGAACCGGCTCGGCAGCCGCCTTCATTTACCAGCATCGGGGTTTCAGCATCTGTGACGTGCGTCACCATCGTTTCAGGCGTGGCTTCGGCGCCGGTATACCCTCGATCGACGCCAGTCCTAAGAATTAGCTCCACCCGAATGTTCATAACCTACGAAACGGCATGGGCGTGGGAGAAAAGTTGAGCCGATGCTGATTGCATAGGCTCTTATGAAGGACTCGGCCGACGATCCTGCTGAAACCGCGCGGGATACCGCGATGATGAGCAGCTATCTGGGTACGCCAACAGGGATTAGATAGAGCGGCGATTGATCTGCCGGTATTGAGAGTACCTTTTGAACCTGCTCGTCACGAAAAGCGCCCATCGGCACGCCACCCAAATTGAGCGCTACCGCCTGAAGCAGCAGATTTTGGGCTGCGTGGCCAGCCTCGAGGTGCGTGTAGCGTATGCCTCTCTCTTTTCCGTATTTGGCGGCAATTCGGGCGTACACCGCTGCGATTACGAAGACAGCCCCCGCACCAAGAATTGCTTCCTGGTCGAGCGCCGCACGGCACAACGCGGGCCTGAGGTCTTCTTCGGATCGCCGTTCCAACTGGTGGCCTTCCGGGGCGTAATGATAAAAGCCCGCCGACGTCACCACGTAGACCTCAAGCCCATACAGTGCCCCGGCCGAGGGCGCCGTTCGCAGGCCCTCCGAACTCGTGATGCCTTGCGCCGCCCAGAGCAATTGCCCAATCTGTTGTTCCGTCAGCGGACGCGCCGAGAATTCGCGCCGGGAGCGTCGCCGGTACAAAACCTCCTCCAGCGAGACTTGGCCCGCGCGCACAGGCGCGGGAAGCGGGATTTCCATGGTTCGGGGTGTTGGCATGCACTTGGCCCTGGGGCCGCGATCGCCAATCATTTCGATCCGCGAACGTGGCGAAACCTAACGCTCGGTTGTATACCTCACACCACTTCCGGCCTCTATGACCCCCATCACCCATGGTTGTGACGAGGTTCACAGAGCGAGAACGGTGGCTGCGATAAAAGGTTTGCGAGCACCGATGACGAGGCTCTTCCGATTCTAGAGCGCATGTCGGCGAGACGCGCGGTTCCTTGCCGTGTGCGTGGAGCACAGTTATGGTGAATGAGGATCCAGTTGCGCCCGCGCGACTCCGGCAGAGCCTTACCGACCTCTTCCACGAGTCTTCGGAATCGCCGGCCGAGTTTCTTCAGTACGACAATGGGTATCGAAGTTGGACCTACACGTACGCGCAAGTGGGCTCGGCGGCGAACCGCTTTGCCGCGCGTCTCCAGGAACACGATGTTCATAAGGGCGACAAAGTCATCTTTTGGTCCGAGAACCGCCCGGAGTGGGTGGTTGCATTCTGGGGCTGCGTGCTAGCGGGTGCGATCGTTGTGCCCATCGACTGCCGCGCGTCACTTCGCTTTCTGCGCCACGTTCACGAGATCGTCGATGCCCGTCTCATCTTGATCGGAGAGGAAGTCCGGTTGAACCCATGGGAGCGCCAGCCTCCGACGTGGTCGCTTGCCGATATCGAATGGCCAAAGGAGAGATGCCAAGTACCCGCTGTCCCTATCGCACGGGACGACATCGTCGAGATCGTGTTCACATCGGGGGCAACCGGCGAGCCGAAGGGCGTGTTGATTACACACGGCAACATTCTGGCCAATATCGTCTCGCCAGAGCAGATCGTTGCGGCCTACGCCAGATGGTTTCGACCCCTGTTTCCGCTGCGTTTCCTCAGCCTCATTCCACTGAGCCACATGTTCGGCCAGGTGCTCACGCTTTTTATCCTGCCGCTCATCCCAGCGGTTGCGGTTTTCATGCGCGGCTATAGCGCGCACGAAATCCTGCGCCAAATCCGCACTCGGCGGATCTCGGTACTCGTCGCCGTCCCGAAAATCCTGCAAGTTCTGCGGAAGCACGTGGTGCGCGAGTTTCCGGAGGCTGGTGCTTCTGCACCAACTGCTTCTCACTGGGTGCTGCGGTGGTGGCGCTATCGCCGAGTACATTCATTCTTCGGGTGGAAATTCTGGGCCTTCATTGTGGGTGCCGCGCCGTTGGCTACGGAGCTCGAGGATTTCTGGTCGCGGTTGGGATTCTTCGTTGTGCAGGGCTACGGTCTTACCGAGACCGCTCCCGTGGTTGCCTTCAATAATCCTTTCGAGATCCGCGAAGGAACGGTTGGCAAGCCGGTGGCGGGCGTGGAGGTCAAAATCGCCCCCGACGGCGAGATTCTCGTGCGCGGAGAGAGCGTGACGCCGGGTTACTACCGTCCCTCGGCCGAGGCCGTCTCGGCATTCGAGGACGGCTGGTTTCACACGGGCGATCTCGGCGGATTTGATGAGGCCGGGAATTTGGTCATCCGCGGACGAAAGAAGGAGATGATTGTCACACCGGAGGGGCTGAACGTCTTCCCCGAGGACGTAGAGGCCGTATTGAATGAACTGCCTGGCGTGCGTGAATCAGCGATCGTTGGCCGGGAGCGCGTTCACGCGGTGCTGGTCCCTGAAGCTGGCAGCGATCCGAACGAAATCGTCCGCCGCGCGAACCTGCGGCTCGAGGACCATCAGAAGATTCGCAGCTTCTCAATCTGGCCTGGCGACCGACTGCCGCGCACCGAGAGTACACAAAAGATCCGGCATGGCGAGATCCAGGCCTGGGTGGAAAGCGGCGAAACTGCGCCATCTGCCCCGAGCGAGGGCGGGTTGGTCGGTCTCCTCAAGAAATACGCACCGGACCGCGCCATCACTCCGCAAACGACGCTTAGTGAGCTAGGGTTGAGCTCTCTCGATCGGGTGGAGCTGATGCTGGACCTGGAGGAGCAGTTCGACACCACCATTGACGAATCCCTCCTGACCGGCGCCCGCACGGTCTCGTCGCTAACGGAAATCGGCGCGCCGCCCAGCGCCCCGGAGTTCCCTGCATGGAGTCGCTCTTGGCTCTCGAGGGCCGTCCGCAATGTGACGCTCTCCTCCCTCTTCCTGCCCTTCACACGGAGCATCGCCCATGCTCGCGTGTCGGGCCGGCAGCACCTCGCGTCGCTTCGCGGGCCGGTTATCTTCGCGCCAAATCATCAGAGTCACCTCGATACGCCTCTGATCCTGTCTGCTCTGCCTTCTCGATACCGTCACCGCGTGGCGGTGGCCATGTGGAAGGAATACTTCGATGCCCATTTTTCTCCGGAACGCCACACGCGGCGGGAATGGCTCTGGGATAGCGTGCTCTACTGGCTGGCGGCGTTGTTGTTCAATGGCTTCCCACTGCCGCAAACCGAAGCTGGCGCGCGCCGGTCGCTACGGTACATCGGCGACCTGGTTAGTGACGATTGGTCGATCTTGTTCTTTCCAGAAGGCGAGCGCACCGAGGCCGGAGAGATCAAGCCCTTCCAGCCGGGCATCGGCTTGATCGCTGGGCGGCTGGGAGTGCCAGTGGTTCCTGTTCGACTGCGAGGCGTGGAAAAGGTGCTTCACCGGGACGCAATGTGGCCGCGCCCAGGCCGCGTGGAAATCGTTTTCGGGCCGCCGCTGCATCTGGAAGGAGAGGATTACGCGGCGCTGGCGAAACGAGTGGAGGAAGCCGTCCTCACGCTTTAGGTGGTACGGCCGTGTAGTCGATCTCAGCCCTTGACGCAAACCAGCGGAACGAGGCGCGCGACCCGCCGCGCCAATCTGGCTTGTTCGGCTGCTTCGGCAACCGCGTTCACATCCTTGTACGCGCCGGGCGCCTCTTCGGCCACGCCGCGATAAGAGCGCGTGCGTATCAGCACGCCCTGGTCGCGCAATTCGTCAACGAGTGTGCGCCCCTGCCAGCGCTTTTTGGCTGCCGATCGGCTCATCGCCCGGCCGGCGCCATGACAGGCTGAGGAGAACGAAAGCTGTTCGCTCTCGCCCGTGCCGACAAGGACGTATGATTCTGTTCCCATCGTTCCGCCGATCAAAACCGGCTGTCCCACATCCCGCAGCAAAGGCGGCAAGTCAGGATGGCCGGGGCCAAAGGCCCGAGTGGCACCCTTGCGATGCACGAACAGCTCTCGGCTCTCGCCGTCGACGGCGTGCCGCTCAATCTTGCAGGTGTTGTGGGACACGTCGTACAGCAGGGTCAGCGTGACACCGGGCACGACTTCATTGACCGCGCCGCGAGCCAGGTGAGTAATAATCTGCCGATTCGCCAAAGCGCAATTCGTGGCGGCCCGCATGGCTCCCAGATATTTTTGGCCCAGATCCGAGCGAATCGTTGCACAGGCAAGTTCGCGATCCGGAATGGGCCGATACCCCTCGATCACCATGCTTTTCAGGTAGTCCGTACCGACTTGATGACCCAGACCTCGAGATCCGCAATGGATACTAACGACGATGTCGCCTTGGTGCAGCCCAAACCCGGCGGCAGCGCCGGCATCGAATATCTCGGCAACCTTCTGCACTTCCAGATAGTGATTGCCCGAACCGAGCGTTCCCATTTCGCGAGCCTGGCGCTTCTTCGCCTCCCGCGAAACGCACTCAGGTCTTGCGCCGGCCGCGCATCCGCGTTCTTCGATGCGCTCGAGATCGTCGGCGCCTCCGTAGCCACGGGCCACGGCCCATCTCGCTCCGCCGCGCAGCATGTCGTCCATCTCATCTTCGTTTAGGCGAATCGCGCCGGTGCTCCCGACGCCTGCCGGGATGCTTCGAAACAGCACATCCGCAAGCTCGGCCTTGTGCCGCTCAAGCTGATCTGCTGTGAGCGTGGTGCGCAGCGCGCGCACTCCGCACGAAATGTCGAATCCTACGCCCCCCGCCGAAATCACGCCGCCCTCGTCGGGATCAAATGCGGCCACTCCGCCGATGGGAAAGCCGTAGCCCCAGTGGGCATCCGGCATCGCGTAGGCAGCGCGAAAAATTCCAGGCAAAGTGGCCACATTGCTCAGCTGCTCGCGAACTTTTTCGTCCATGTCCTCGATCAACCGCTCGCCCGCATAAATGATGCCGGGCACACGCATTTCGCCGGTCGGCTCGATCCACCATTCGAAATCCGAATGACGCGTGAGGGTTTTTCGGTCCATACGCGCTCCAGTGCCGGTTCAAACGTCGACGATGCACTGCGCGATCCATCGGCCATTCGAATCGCAAGAAACCTTCAAGGCAGTGACCGTAGCCCCTTTGGCCTCGACGGCGACTCCGTGGCGCTCGGGGTCCACGCTTTCGCCGGCGAGCGTACCCGTCAGGGAACCGTCCGATATAACCACGTGAAACTTGCTGAACAGCATTCCCCGCACCGCCATTTCGTAGATCACGGCGTTCAACCAGCTCACAAACAGCAGTTCCACATCGGGTGCTTCGCAGTGTACTTCCACAGTCTCGCTTCGCCCGATCGTCGAAACATCGGCCACAACCGCCGTAAGAGCCAGCGCGGCCTGCTCGAAGGCTTCCTCGACAGACCCGCCGAAGCCGCGCACACCAACGTCGGCGCCATGCGAAAAGTGCTCCCAGCCCGAAATGTGTTTCGTGACCGCCATACGAAGGCTGCTAACGTACCACGACGCTTCCAGCGGATGCGTAATCGATCTGCGCGGATAGAATTCTTCCCTCCAGGGAAGGCATTTCGTCGAACTTCGCCGAAGGTGAACGATGAACCAAGAGAACTACGCGAATTTCAGGCGCTGCCCGTACTCTTTTCTTCCCAGCTCAGAAAGCCAGGCTCCCATCCCGCCTGCCTCCCGAATCTTGCTTGCCGCTTCGCCGGAGACCACCTCCATAGAAATGTTGTAACGGCGCGCCAATTCGGGCAATATTTCGCGCAACTGCACCTCATATCGGTCGCGACCGCAGGCGGGGCAGCGTCGATCTGCCGCGCGATCAACCCACAGGCATTCGCCGCATCGGAGCAGCGTGGTGTTGAGCCCCTTGGCGATTACGACGGTGCGGATCGTTCCCTTTTGCAGCTGGGCGAGCGTCTCGTCGATTCCTACCACGACGCCGCGGCCAGTCCCCAGAAGATCTCCGATCAACTTCATCTCGCGTTCGCGCTCGCGCTCCACAACGATGGGCTGAAACCGCTGCAGCAGTTCCGCTCGAGACATCCATCCGAGGTCCTCCTCGACCGGAATGGCCCTTTCCTGGAGAGACTGCGGCAGGTCCTTCCAAATGCCCTTTGACATTTCGCTCAAGCCGGCCAGGAACACCGACTGCAAGTGCTGTGCGGCGCACCAACGCTCGGTGCGCTCTGCGATCTGTCGATAATAGTGAGCATACTGGGCAGCCACGCGATTCTCGAAGGCGTCACGATTCGTTCCACGAGACATTCGCACTCCGCCCGCTCGCGCCACAGGGCCCATCTCCTTCTTCTTCGTAACCTTCATTCGAAATTCTTTTTCCTCGAGCTCCAATAGTTCGTCCAGCCAGTAGAGGAAGAATCGCGCACGCTTCTGGTCCACCACAACGAGCCCGTAGGGCTTATGTTCATCGAGCAGCCAGTACAACTGGGCCACCGCCGGAGCGCCCCAGCGAATCTCATCCTGCACCTCGATCTGAAGTGGCACTACCTCCCAGGCATCAGAGCCGGCAAAGATCGCGATCCCTTTGTAAGGCAACGGATGGATGCGCAGGTATTCCTCAACTCGCATTACCTGCTCTCGAAAGGCTTCCGTGTGAATCGGGGACACGGCGTCGGCGATCGACTTGGCCTGAGATTCGAACCTTGTCAAATAGCCCGGCTTCAGCCCACGGTTGAATTCCTTGGCGGGGTTCGTGTCCAAATACACCGTCAGAGCAGGACCTGCGAGTTCAGGGAGCGATTGAATGAGACCTGGCTTTAGCATGGCCACCTCTGCAGTCGTAAAGAAGAGTCCGCAACACCTTGACGCCTTACAAGCGACTTCACAATCCTGAGCGAGCTACAGCCTCGCAAGAAATTCCTTCCAGGGCGTCCCCATGAGAGTCTCGGTTGTTGAGTGGCCGTAAGCGCGGATGATCATGGCAGCTCTTTCGACCTGTTTAGGGTCATCCGTCTCTACGATATCCACCACATCGAAACGGCCGAGCGTGGCAAAGCTGTGTTTCCACTCCAACCCTGGACATTCGCTCTTGATCTTGCTCGACACCACCTCGGCCAGTTTCTTGAAGTCTTTCGGATCCCTGAAAGCATCGGGTGAAAAACGACTCAGAATCACGTACGCGGCCATTCAGCACCTCCCTCAGCGGTCTGGGCCCATTACTCACCGCTCGGTTACAAAGCGGGCGCTCCGCCTCCTCCCTCGGAATTCCAAAATGCCAGGGCTGTGTAGACTCCTCTGCACCGCATGCCCATCCTCCTATTATTTCTAGCGGAAGCAGGCCTCGATATCTGTGACCGAACGCACATCCCGGTGTGTTGCGAATCACCGGCCTGTCAGTTGCGTGTCGTCGCGGTCCGGCGCAAGAGTTCGGCGCGATCAGCCGCTCGAGCCGTGAAATTGGTCCGCGGTCCCCATTTCAGTTCCAACCACGTCCGGTGATGGGCATCACTGTGATCTTTCGCCACTTGTGGGAACCTGAAAACGCAGTAGTAGGTGCGGAACTCTGGCGTTAATTTTACAAATTCAAATCGTGGACGCAGAACGCGCCAAGTTGAGCGATGTCGCTCGAGAAGTTCTCCGCGAGCGTATCCTGCTGACTGACAGCTCGGGTCGGCTCCTCGAAAGCGCCGAGGAGATGTTTTCACGCGTGGCGTGGGAAGTAGCAACTGTCGAGCGCCGCTGCGCACCATCTGCGGAAATCCGAGAAACTGCCGACGCCTTTTCCCGCATGATGCGATCGCTCGATTTCTTGCCGAACTCTCCGACGCTTGTCAATGCCGGCCTTCCCGAAGGCCAGCTGTCCGGCTGTTTTGTCCTTCCGGTTGACGATTCGATGGAGTCGATTTTCGGCACCCTTCGCGATGCCGCCCTGATACAAAAAACCGGCGGCGGCACAGGGTTTTCGTTCTCTCGTCTTCGGCCCCGAAACGATCCGGTCGGTGCGGCGCGAGGACGTTCAAGCGGACCCGTTTCTTTCATGAAGCTTTTCGACTACGCCAGCGAAACCACGCGTCTCGGCGGCGCCCGCCGCGGGGCGAACATGGGCGTTCTGCGTTTTGACCATCCCGACATTTTGGAATTCATCACTTCCAAAACTGAATCCGATGTCCTTAATACGTTCAATATTTCCGTGGCAGTCACTGAGGCATTCATCGATTGCGTGAAGCGCCGCGCGGATTACCCGCTCGTCAATCCTCGCACCGGCCTGGAAGTTGGGCGGTTGAATGCGCGGCGAGTGTTTGACGACATCGTAGACTCGGCATGGCAGACCGGCGATCCGGGCCTCGTGTTTCTCGATGCCATCAACCGGCAGAATCCGACCCCGGTCACCGGCGACATCGACGCTACCAACCCCTGTGGCGAGCAGCCTTTACTCCCCTACGAATCCTGCAATCTCGGATCGATCAATGTGTCCCACTTCGTTCGTGACTCGACCATCGATTTCGAACGCCTCCGCTCCGTGATCCACCTCGCCGTGCGATTCCTGGACGACGTCATCGACGCGAACCGCTATCCCCTGCCGCAAATCGAGGAACGGACCCTCGCAAATCGCAAGATTGGCTTGGGAATCATGGGATTCGCCGACTTGCTGTTTCTGCTCGGTGTTCCCTACGATTCGGAAAAAGCACTCGCCGTGGCGGAGGAGCTCATGGGATTCGTTTCGGCGGAGGCCAAGGCGGAGTCCTGCCGCCTGGCCGAGCAACGGGGAGTCTTTCCAAGCTTTGCACAAAGCATCTTCCCGGCGCTCGGAATCAAGCGGCGCAACGCGGCGGTTACTACCATCGCTCCGACGGGAACGATCAGTCTGATCGCCGGATGCTCGAGCGGCATCGAGCCGCTGTTCGCTCTCTGCTTCGTCAGGCACGTTTTGGACGAGCGCCGCGAATTTCACCTCCAACCGCTATTCGAAAGGACGGCCGCTCCCTATCTGAGCGAAAGCGTTCGCCACAGGATCGTGCAGACCGGCACCGCGAAGCACGCAAAGGAAATTCCAGACTCGATTCGGCGCATTTTTGTGACCGCGCACGACATCGAGCCCGAATGGCACGTGCGCATGCAAGCTGCCTTTCAACGGCACGTTGAAAGCGCCGTCAGCAAGACGGTGAACCTCCGGCGCACGGCCGCGCGGAGAGACATCGAAAACGTGTTCTTCCTGGCCCACGAACTCGGGTGCAAAGGCATCACCGTTTTTCGCGACGGCTGCAAGACGAAACAGGTCTTTGAAGCGGGCGAGACGGGGCCACCCGGCCTTCTGGGCGTGCAGGAATGTCCCGAATGCGGCGGAACCATGGTGGAAGCGTCCGCTTGCGTTACCTGCCTTTCCTGCGGCTACGCGTTTTGCGCGATCTGAAGATTATGGCCAAGCGAAAAGTCCCTAGTGAGAATACAGGACTCGCGCATCAAGCAATCGTCGTGGAAACGCTGCCCCTGTGGCAACTCGATATCGTCGAGGTCACCGGCCACAATCTCGAGGCTCGCAGCCGCGAGGAAGTCAATCGCATGCTGCAAGATGGTTGGATTTTGCTTCACATTTACACGCTGAAGTACGAAGAAGACGGTGTCTGGCGGGAACGCCCCATGGCGATTCTGGGACGGTCGAGGAAGACGCAATCTTCGGGAGAATCGAGATGAAAAAGATAACGCTATCCATAATCAAAGCGGATGTGGGCTCCATCGGAGGACACACGAAGCCGTCCGATTCCATGCTCGAGGGCGTGCGCTCGCGCGTTCGCGAGAAAATGGGGAATCTCTTGATCGACGGGATCGTCACCTACACGGGAGACGACATCGCCATCATCATGAGCCATCGTCACGGAACCGGCGCCAACGAAGTACACGGATTTGCCTGGAACTGCTTCCTGGCTGCCTCGCAGGAGGCCTCGCGGCAAGGGCTTTACGGCGCCGGTCAGGACCTGCTGGTCGATGCGCCGTCCGGCAACGTCCGCGGCGCAGGTCCGGCCGTTGCAGAGATCGAGTTCGACCGCGACCCCAATAGCAAGGACCGGCCGGCCGAGGCCTTTCTCATCTTTGCCGCCGACAAATGTAGTCCAGGCGCCTATACGTTTCCTCTCTACGCGGTGTTCTGCGATCCGATGCACAATGGCGGCCTGCTGCTAAGTCCCAAGATCCATCAAGGCTTCACCCTCACGATCATCGACATGGACCACAAAGCAAAGGACAGCGACCGCGTCGTTCGGCTTGCCGTCCCCGAGCGCGCGTGGGATGTCGCCTGTCTGCTGCAGAATCCGGACCGGTTCGCCATCGAGGCGATCCACTCGCGCTACAAGCCCGACGAGCAGATCGTCTCCCTCTCCGCCACCAGGCTCCACAACATCGCCGGAAAGTACACCGGGAAAGACGACCCCGTGGCTATCGTTCGCACGCAGGGCATTTTCCCCGCGCCGGAGGAGGTCGTCGAACCCTACTTGCTCGGCCACTTCGTCACAGGGGATTGCCGCGGTTCGCACGTCATGCCCCTGATGCCGGTGGCGATCAATACGCCCGTGGGCGGCGCGTATTGTTTGCCTCTGGTCTCCTGCCTCGCCTTCTCTATGGACGCCGAGGGAATGTTCGCGAATCAATGCGTCGACCTATTCGGCAACGTCGCCTGGGATGCCACTCGCCTGAAAGTCCAGCAAAAGGCGGACGAATGGCGGCGGCAAGGCTTCATCGGTCCAACGATGGCCTCTCACACCGAACTTGCATACACAGGCATCATGGACACGCTCAATCGGCTCGAAAAGGAGTTCGCCCTGCGAAAGGAGCAGCCCGCCGGCAGCCGTGCGTAGGAGGCCAAGCAATCGGCGTTCGTGCTCTTAAAACGGCGGCTTTTCGCTTGCAAACATTTCACGTGCCGCCAACAATCGAACCATGCAGATAACCGGTTGGGAAGAACGCTACCGTTCCGGGCAGTCTTCCGCCGAGTACATGGAGGCGGCGCCGACTCCGCTGTTGGTCGAAACGGTTCGCCACCTCGCCCCGGGCAAGGCGCTTGATCTTGCCTGTGGAGCCGGCCGAAGTGCTTTATGGCTCGCGGAACACGGCTGGCGGGTCACAGCCGTTGACGGTGCGTCGGCTGCCATCGAGATCCTCCGTAGCCGCGCTTCCGAGCGCGGCGTTACTGTGGACGCAAGGGTGGCGGATCTTGAAAAAGGTGAATACCGGATCGAGCGCTCGGCTTGGGATCTCATCACGATTTGCTACTACCTGCAGAGGGACCTGTTTCAGCCGGCGAAGCAGGGGCTGGTTCCAGGCGGTATTCTCCTCGCAATCGTGCACATCACCGAACCGGGCGAACAGCCAACTGAACATCGCTTGAGGCCCGGCGAACTCGCGCGCTATTTCGAGGGCTGGAGAATTCTCCACCGTCACGAGGG
>DATLWP010000127.1:0-2341 GCA_035576265.1 Candidatus Polarisedimenticolia bacterium | reverse complement strand
CTGGGTGCGAGGCAGTAGATCCTTTGCTGTGCCAGGCGCCAGTTCGCGACGCGGGGAAGGCCAACTCGGGCAAGAAATCGGGAGGGTGGGCCGTCGCTCTCGCGCCCGTACTAAGCACCTAGACAAAAATTAGGGGGCCCACCCGGGCCCCCTACGCTCTACCCCTAGAACTCCGGCTTCGGCGCGACGAAACCGGCCCACCCCGGGAGTAAGAGACAGCCGCTGGACTAACGTGCACGCGCCATGCCACCTTCGTGGATATTCGGAAGCGTTGGTTACCTTATTGTGGATGCGGGACTTAACTGAGTGACAGTGTATCCGATAGGCTCCGCGAGAATCCTTCAATCCACTTTCTAAAATCCAGTGCGGTTTTCTTCTACATTCTTTGGAAGAATCCCGCGCCTCAGTAATACCGCGGGATGGATCGCACGGCATGAGCGAAGGTGGAGAGCAGTGCTAGGCGCCGATGGCTGAGCGCAGGGCGGCCGCCAAAGCCTCGGTCCACCGGCGCACATCCTCTTCGCGTTCGGCTTCGACCATCACTCGCGCCAGGGGCTCGGTGCCCGAATAACGCAGCACTACGCGTCCGGAATTGCCGAGCGTGCGCGCGGCTTCGCTGAGGAGGCGGCTCACTTCGGGCAGCGAATCGAGCGGCGGTTTCGATTTCACGCGCACGTTCACGATCTTCTGCGGGAAAACTTTCAAGTCAGCGACCAGCCCCTCGAGAGGCCCGGAAATCGATATCAGGGAGGCCATTTTTACAGCCGTCAGCATGCCATCGCCGGTGGTGGCATCATCGAGAAACAAGATGTGCCCGGACTGCTCGCCGCCGAGGTTTGCTCCGATGCGCTGCATCTCTTCGAGGACGTAGCGGTCGCCCACGGCCGTGCGCGCCAGCTTCAGTCCGGATCTTTCGAGCGCGCGCTCCAGACCCAGATTTGCCATCGTGGTGCCGACGAGGACGCTGCCTTTGAGCTTGCCGATCGATTTCAGGTAGCGGCCCGCCACGAGCAGCACTCCGTCGCCATCCACCAGCTTTCCCGCAGCGGTCGAAAACACGGCGCGGTCGGCGTCGCCATCGAACGCCACACCCAGCGCCGCGGCGGCTTCAACGACTCTCCTCTGCATGCCATCCGGATGGAGCGAGCCGCAGCCGGCGTTGATATTGCGGCCGTCGGGCGCGTCGTTCATCGCGATCACACGCGCGCCGAGCGAGCGGAAGAGCGCGGGCGCCAAGCTGCTCGCCGCGCCGTTCGCGCAGTCGAGCACGACTTTCATGCCTGCGAGCTTCGCACCCGGGAAGACAGCCTCGCGCAATCCCGCCAGGTATTTCTCGTGCAGTTTCTCGCCGCTCCTGTCGTTGAAAGCGCCAGGGACAACCGTCCCCGGTGTTGCGCTGCTCGGCGCGAGGATAGAGCCCTCGAGTGCCGCTTCGACTAGGTCCGGGAATTTCGTCCCCGAAGACGAAATGAGCTTCACGCCGTTGTCGTGGTAGGGATTGTGAGACGCGGAGATGACCACCCCGGCCGCGAATCTCTCGTGCCTTACCAGCCAGGCCACACCCGGCGTCGTCAGCACGCCGGCGGAGACGGGCTCCGCGCCGGATGCGCAAAGACCGCGCCCGATGCGCTCAGCGATGTGCGGCCCTGATTCGCGCGTGTCGCGGCCGATCAGGACGCGCGGCCGCTCGCCGTGCGCTCGAAGGTATTCGCCGAGCGCGATGCCGACGCGGTCAAGCGTCGCGTCATCGAGAGGATAATCTCCGGGAGTTCCGCGGATGCCGTCGGTTCCGAAAAGTTCTTTCGCCATCTGGGTCGAGACCTGTGTAGCGCAAAAGCAGGCTACTGATTCTATCATTGCGTGGTTTCGCTGCGTCGGCGGCGCCGCAGGGCCGCTCACCCGAATCGTTACCCACGAGAGCTGGCGCCAACCTGCGTCCTTGTTGCCCTGAGGGACACGCGGCCGTCTGAGCATCGGCGACTGTGCTATCGTTAGCAAATGCCAGCTGAGGAAACCAGGATCGTCACGGCTGCCTCCACCAGCGCCCGAATCATCGCGGCGGGGATCGTAATCGCCTTTTGTTATTGGGCTTCCATGGTGCTTGTGACGGTGATCGTCGCCGTGCTGACCGCCTATTTTCTCGATCCCGTGGTCACCTGGCTGGAGAGAGTGCGCATCCCGCGAGCGCTGGGCTCGCTCTTGGTGCTTCTGGTCACTTTGGCGCTGATCGCGGTGCTGGGCTGGCTGCTGGTGGAACGCGTCGATCAATTCGGCCGCGACTGGCCGAAATACCGCGCCCCGCTGCGCTCGGCGGCCCAGGCGATCAACGCCAGACTGGAAA
>DATLWP010000126.1:0-2154 GCA_035576265.1 Candidatus Polarisedimenticolia bacterium | reverse complement strand
TCTTGCAATTCAGTGAACCGGAAACTGGACTCGTAGTAAGGATGGAAGATCATCTCCATCGCCGAGAAACCGTACGTGCTGAGCAAGGGGCGCGATTGCACGTGGGCGGGCCTCTTTTCCATCAGCCGCTGCTCCTCCACGCGAAGCTTTCCATCCTCGAATCGAATATGAACGATCGAATCGAAAACGGTTTCCTGTTGATAGGCAACCTTGTCGTTCTTTTTGCTCTTAAGTTTTTGCTGCGCGACGTCCTCTTCGTACCGTAGAACGGAGAACTGATTCACGAACTGCTCAACCACACTGTGCGTCTTGATTAGCAGCTGCTGGACCGGCTCGGGATCTCCCGCTTTCGCCCGCGAAACAATCAGCAACGATGAGAAAATGAGTGCCCCGAGCACCACTGCTTGCGCCCCCGACAAAAGCGGCTTCGATCTGGATCGGGCAGACATGTTCTTCAATTCCTCAGAATCGCTTTCCGACCATGAACTGAAGCTGGTCGTAGTTCATCGTGCCGCCCCGCTGCCACGTGTACCCGCCCTGAAAGAACAAGACGCGCCCCGGAGTCCAATCCAGGTAGGTGTTGATGAAGTGCGTTTGCGTGGTTTGCGTCAGCGTCGATGAGAAATTCTGGAACCCGCCTTGCAACTGCCATTGCAGTTGTTCTCCCAGTTGGCGAGAAAGAGATATAGCCTTGTAGTCTCCGCTTCCGAAAGAACTGTTGAACTGCGAATAGCGGAGATCGGCGCGCAGTCCCGTGCGCCAGACGTCTCCAAATGTGATTCCGTACAATTTGTTCCAAGCACTCTTCGAATCTCCGCTCCGCGAGCTCCGCCCGATTTCCGTGTACACGCTGATTTTCTCAGGAAGATTCACGCGCCCTCCGCCGCTCAAACCTTGGAAGAGATAGCGGTCCAGCAGCCCGGTTCCGATCAATTGCGGATCGAAGGTTGGAAAATCGCGGAAATAGGTGTCGTTCAGATCCAGCTCCAGGCGCGGATGCGGTTGATACCGAAGCGTCACGTAGCTGCGATTCAGCCCGCCGGTGCTCGTTGTCGTCGTGGGGGCCGGCGTGCCGGTTGTGGTGCCTGTCGTGATGACGGCGGTATGCGGCAGGTCGATCTCCATAGTTTCGTAGAGCGATAGGTTGTGTTTGAATGAAATCGAACTCTCCAGGAAACCGAACTGCCGGTTGGCGTGCCAGTCGATCGCGCTGATAGCCATTCCAAACGTCGACGAATAGCGCCACTCTTCGAAGGAGCCGCCTTGAAAATTAACGAACACTCCTGCCAGCTTTCCGTTTGGGTTGTAATCGTAGGAAGTCGGGTCGGGCGTGGTGCCGGCAAAAACTCCCAGCGTCGCATGATCGCCGGCTTTGTGGCCGATGTAACCGCCATCGATGGTATCGAGACTCGTCGCCCATGGCAGATAGAGCCGCCCGCCTCCCGCGACCCAGCGCGACTCCGGGTTGTGATACTGGACGCTCAAAGTGTATGTGCGATTGATCAGGTCGCTGACCGTCGCCGGCATGGCGGGCCCGGACAGTGTGGTAAAGCGGCCGCGCCAATAACCCGTGAAATCCCAGAAGCTGCCGCCGATGCGCGTCATATCCATGCGTGCCACCATCCCGACTTCGGAGCTCGTGCTCGACGGATTCGTGCGGGTGAGGATCGTGCTGTACTCGACCCCGATGCGCCCTCGCATCCGATTGATTTCCGGCGAGGGAGGTCTGGGAACCGCAGCTCGCGCCTCTTCCGTCACCGGATCTCCGAGATCGAACGTGATGATTTGCGGATATTCACGGCCGCCGGTGATTCGTTCGGATCGCTGCTCTTGCTGCTGTTCTTCGACGATTTCCGGCGGAATGCGTGCCAAATCTCCCACCTGGACCGGCACCTTCGCAGATTTGATCTCGCAAACTGCTGAAGAAGCAGCCACGGAGATGACCGCAAGCTCGGCGATTACTCCGGCAACCGGCGGTGGCGTGGTTTCCGAATCGGGGGCACCGCTCGGGCGTTCGACAACGAGTTTCTCTCCTTCTTTCAGCCCGGCGGCGCGGCCTCCATCGAGATAGACCACGCCCTCGGCGATGTATTTGACGTGGAACAGGGAGCTTCCGATCGTGTCTTGCGCCGCCGAGAGAAGCGGCCAGATGGC
>DATLWP010000125.1:0-2242 GCA_035576265.1 Candidatus Polarisedimenticolia bacterium | reverse complement strand
AACCCACGTCTGGGGAGTCAGCTTCGCCTTAGTCCTTTCTCATGCGTGCTCTAGCCAGATGGCCGTTTGGAATGAATTGTGCAGGCCATAAGGTTTCAGAGCGGCGGGGGAGGTACCCTATGGTGGCTTTCGTGATGATGGGGATCGTCGCCGTGATCGGTTTCCTCTGTCTATCGTATGCCATCCCCGAGATGCTCGAGCGAGGATCCGGGCGGCCCTCTTCTATCGCACGGCCCAGGGAAACCACCTCCGCGAAGTGGAATCGCCAAGCCGGCCGGCCGCTTAAAACCGAGTGAGCGTGAACTTTGGTTAGTACTCGGTAGTACCGCCGCTCTATGGCCGCCCGCGGGGCCCGTCTGTACAGTGATTCACTAAGATGGCTGAGACCCACAGCACCCGTGCAGGAAGCGCGAGTTCGACCCCTGGTCACCTCCCTGGCACGTCGCCGCAGAAATCCAAGAGAGACGCGCGGCGCAGGGAACGACTGAACACGTCCTTGCCGGTGCATGTGCGACCATTCGATCCTCGATTCGAGGGAATCGAAGACGTGGGCCACGTGGTCAATTTCACGCGCAACGGGCTGTATTTCAGAACATGCATGCCCCATTATTTTCTCGGTATGCGTCTAATCGTGACGTTCCCCTACGGCGACAAGATTTCGGCGCACAGGAAATTCCTGGTTGCCGTCGTACGCCTAGAGAATCGTACCGATGGAAGCAGCGGGGTAGCAGTACGGTTCCTATAGTGAGCCGGCGAATGAGTGAAAGCAGGTAGCAACGACTATGTATGAACACGGACCGACAAAGAGCGCGCTGGAGCAAATGAGCGGTCACCCAGCCTGTACAAAGGATTCGGACCGGCGCGGGGCAGACCGCCATATCTTCACAGCAGCGGCCGACGTGATCGAACTGAGCTCCGGGGCGCGCTTTTCCACGCGCACGACCGATCTTGGTCCTGGCGGCTGCTTCATCGACACTCTCGTTCCTTTTCCCGTGGGCGCGAAAGTGCATGTCAGCGTCCGCAAAGGGACGACCCAATTCGAGACTGGTGGCGCCGTAGTCTATTCCCAGACTGGCCTCGGAATGGGCATTGAATTTGACGCACTCGGGCCTTCGCAGCGACTTGCCTTGGAGCAGTGGCTGCGCGAATTGACCGGCGGAAGGATCGTCGCGACCACCGAATCAGCACCCGCGTCGCAGGGTTCTTTGCGAACTGGGAACCCCGATCATGCGGCCCTCCTCCGACTGGTCAAGCTGATGGTAAGCAAAGGTATGCTGACTGAGGCCGAGGGCTCCTCGGTACTTTACGACCCCATCCTCTAGGCGCCGCGCCCGGGGGCACCGCCGGCCAGCACAGTTCCTCAACTAGCTCGAGCGTTGTTAAGTCACCGCTATGCAGGTATTTCCCACTCGGGGAAATTTCTCCTCGAATCACTTCACCTTCGTTTCATCCCAATTTCCTAAGTCCTTTGCAATCAACGAAGCTTAGGAATCTGGCGTGGCAGTTTTCGTGCAGAGCCTCAAGTCAAAGGGGGAGTTGATGGGAGAGCAGAGAAAAGCTCGAAGGTACGACGTGTATTTGCCCGTGCAAGTCTGTTCGTCGCGTGAGCGGCGAGCCGAGTGCTACACAGCGCAGCTTCGCGATATCTCACGGTCGGGTGTCTACTTCCAGTCTGCCGTCGCCATCGAACCCGGGGAGTCACTAGAGTTGACTTTCGCTCTGCCTACGGAAAAGGAGCGCGGTACCTCCGTGTTGGTCCGGGCCAGCGCGAAGGCGATTCGCGTCAGCCCTATCGACGACGAACCGGCACCCTTCTATGGCGTGGCAGCCACGATCGATCGCATTGACTTCGTCCGCCCTGTCGTGGCGAACGCGGCCGCCTGAAGCGGCTCGTTGCGGCAACCTCTTGCTCACAACTCGCGCCCGTCGCATCGCGTAGGCTTGCCCATCATCGGGTTAGGCCACCTGTCCCACTCGCCGCCGAGCAGCTAGAATAGAACGCATGCACGGCCCCTCTCTACCCACTCTTTCCCTTCTTCACAAGTTCCGCAAGGCGGCGCGTCCGCTGAATCGAGAAATGGCGAAGCGGCCATGAAGGCTCCGGCCCTGCGCTTGCTTTCGCTCGCCGATGTCAGCCTCTTGCCTGCATTCATACTGTGGTTCATCTGGCGGCTTCAATTCGCGGCGCGTTGGACGTGGTGGTTCTTCGTTCTGTGGCTGATCGCGAGTTTCCTGCTGCACC
>DATLWP010000124.1:0-1947 GCA_035576265.1 Candidatus Polarisedimenticolia bacterium | reverse complement strand
CGTCTATCAGCACGCGCATTTCGAATTCGGGCTCGAAAACGTCAGCCGCCATTTCGTCTGGTCGTTTCTCCACGCGCATCCCTTCTACAACTCCGAGCAGCAGAGCCAGCGCTACGTGCGCCTGGACCGCGCGCAGGCCTATATCCCGCCGGAAAGCCCAAGCTTCGGCCCGGCCGAGCGCGCCATCTACGAAAAGGCGATCGCGCGTGCGTGGGACTGTTACCGCGAGTTGACTACCGTGCTCGAACCCGGCGCCCGCGCCATTCTGAGCGATATCTGGCACGTTGGTCCGGCGTCGCACGCCAAGCGCGTTCAAAAGGTCGCGCGCCAGTCGGAGAAGCGGGCGATCGAAGTGGCGCGCTACGTCCTGCCGGTCGCGGCGTTCACCACAATGGTGCACACGCTTTCGGGCATCGTGCTGCACCGCCTGTGGCGCATGCAGGCGGCCAACGACACGCCTTCCGAGGCGCGGCACGTGATCGGCGAAATGGTCGCGCGGGTGCGCGAGGTCGATCCGCAGTTCTTCGACCGCTTCGACATCGAAGCGATGGAAGAATTGCCCGAATGGCGCCAGCCGGCGCACGATGGAGAAGGCTTCACGCGGGAATTCGACGCGCGCCTCGCGGGACTCACGTCGCGGCTCGTCGATTTTTCGCCGAACGCGCTCGCCGCGATCGCGGGAGCCTACCGCGCCGTCGTCGGGCTGACGGAGGCGGAATGCTCGGACGCCGACGCGCTCGATCGCGTCCTCGACCCGGCGCGCAATCCGTATCGCCGCGAGGCGCTCAACGTGGGCATGCACGCGCCGATGATGCGAGCGCTCGAGCACGCGCATTTCACGTTCGCGAAAAAGATCAGCCACACCGCCGACAGTCAGGATCAGCGTCATCGCATGGTGCCCGCCGCGCGCCCGTTGTTGACGCTCGCGGACACGCGCTCGCCCGATTACATCACTCCGATGCTCGTCCGCGAAAATCCGCGGGCACTCGAGATTTATCAGCGAGCGATGGAAGAGGCGTGGGCGGCGAAGAACGATTTGCTCGATCGAGGCGTGCCACCTGAGTTCGCGCTCTACCTGTTGCCCAATGCGAAGGCCATCCGACTGGTTGAATCCGGCTCGCTGCTGCACCTGTTGCACAAGTGGACGATGCGGACGTGCTTCAACGCTCAGGAGGAGATTTACCAGTCCTCGATCGAGGAAGTCGAACAGGTGCGCGACGTGTTTCCGGCGCTCGGGCGCTACATCGGCCCGCCCTGCTATCTCCGCGCGGGAGTTTCCACTCCGATCTGCACCGAGGGCTCGCATTTCTGCGGCGTGAAGGTCTGGCTCACTTTCCCCAACACCGAGCGGCGAATCTGAAGTTTCCCCCCACATAGCAGGTGCGGCATTCCGGGCGTTGAACCCAACAGCAGGTCCCTCACCGCCGTCCGCGAACGCCGCAGCCGGGTTCGGGATGACGAAAATGGAATCTGTCGCTATGCGGGAATTTGGGGGACGGCTGCCAGGAGTGCTTGCGTGTAGGAATGGTGCGGCGCGTGAAGCACCTGCTCCATTGCGCCGGATTCGACGAAGCGGCCGGCCTGCATCACGGCGACGCGCGTGGCAAGCTGCGCAACCACCGGCAGGCTGTGCGAAATCAGAATCAGCGTAAGCGAGAATTCGCGGCGCAGGCGATCGAGCAACTCGAGAATCTGCGCACCGACGGAGACGTCGAGCGCCGAAACGGGCTCATCCGCGACGAGCAGTTCCGGCCGCAAAATCAGCGCGCGGGCGATTCCAATGCGCTGGCGCTGACCGCCGGAAAATTCGTGCGGGTAACGGCCGAGCGCTTCGCCGCCGAGTCCGACGGCTTCGAGCATTTCGGCGGCGCGCGCGCGGCGCTCGTCGCGCGAAAGCCGCGGCTCGTGGATCGCCAGCGGCTCGCCGATGATCGTGCCCACGCGCAT
>DATLWP010000123.1:0-23312 GCA_035576265.1 Candidatus Polarisedimenticolia bacterium | reverse complement strand
GATCTCGCCGACACTCACCACCCGCCCCCGCCAGTCTGCATCTCGATTTCTAATCGACACTCTGGCGATTAGAAACGCCTGTAACTTATTGAAAACAAAGGGCGGGAACCCGTTCTAATCGACACTCCGGCCGGGCCTGCGACGATCTGCAAATCAATCCGTAAAAATGGGGAGGCAGAGCGGGGGCTCGACGTGGAAATCGAGGCGAGCGATTTCCTCGAGGGCGCGATTGAGGACGGCGCTGTCGCAGGATTCGAGCGTCATGACGAACGACAGCGCGTCGTGCGGGAAGCCCGGCTTCTGTAGCAGCGCGTCGATGCTGATCTGATAGTTCGCCAGGATGGTGGCGAGCGCGGCGACGATCCCGGGGCGGTCGCGCACGACGAAGCGGAGATAATGCGGCACGGTGAAATCGGCGCTGACCGAATCGGGAACTTCCGCGGCTTTCGGCAGCGCGGCCGGCGGCGCGCCTGCGCTGCGGGCGATGGCGTAGAGGTCCGAGACGACGGCGACGGCCGTGGGATCGCCGCCCGCGCCGTAGCCGGAAAAGACCATGCGCCCGGCATACTCGCCGAACGCCGTGACTATATTCTGGCTGCCCCGCGCGTGCGCCATCAGCGAAGCGGCGGGAATCAGCGCGGGCTGCACGGCTGCGGCGAGGCGCACGCCGCGCGACGGCTCCTTGGGGATCACTTTCTCGGCGAGCGAAATCTGGCGAATCGAGCATGAAAGATCGCGCGCGTACATGAAGTCCACGGCTTCGATCGAGGAAATCGAGCGCGCCAGAATCTGGTCGCTGCGCACGCGCAATCCCAGGCCCGCCTGCGTGAGGATGACGAGCTTGGCGCGGGCGTCGATGCCGTCCACATCGGCGCTGGGGTCGGCTTCGGCGAAGCCGAGTTCCTGCGCTTCTTTCAGAGCGGCTTGGAAGCTCGTGCCGCTCGCTTCCATCTTGGTGAGGATAAAGTTGCAGGTGCCGTTTAATATTCCGGCGATCTTGTAGAGGCGATCGCCGGCGAGGCCTTCTTGGATGCCGATGATGGCGGGGATACCTCCCGCGACGGACGCGCCGAATTCGATGCGCTTGCCCATCTTGCGCGCCAGGTCGGCAAGCTCCGGGCCCGACTCGGAGATGAGGAGTTTATTGGCGGTGACCACGGATTTGCCCGCGCGCAGGGCGCGGCGAACCCAGTCGCCGGCAGGCTTGAGGCCGCCGATCAATTCCACGACGACATCCACGTCGGAGGAGAGCACTTCGCCGATCTTGTCCGTCCAGCGGATGTGCGCCGGCAGCGAGTCGGTTTTCTTTCTCTGGATGCCGCGATTGAAAATGTGCGTCAGCAGAAACGGGCCGTTGGGGTCGCGGCAGAGAAGCTTGGCCACGGAGCGGCCGACGGTGCCGAGGCCGACGATCGCGACTTTCAATTTCTTGTTCTTCCCGGCGGCCGGAAGTCTCGCGGGCGCGGGGCTCTTCTTCGCGCGGATTTTGGTCGAACGCGGCTTGGCCACCGTCCGATCACCTCGTGTGGAATTTCAATCGTTCCCAAGCGGCCATGCATCTACGGCCAGCACGGCGCCATGCCCGGGCCAGACATCGTACCAAAGGCGGAGGTAGAGCGGCAGGGATTTGAAGCGGTTTTGAGCGACGGCCAGACCAGCGCCGCGCCGGCTGTCTTCTTGACCGGCCGGAGGGCTTGGCATAGCGTTACGGGCAAGGCCGGGCCGGAAGATGAGAGGGCGAGGAGGAGGCCGCATGAAATGTCCTACCGGTGTAACGATTATCGCGATTCTGGGATTCTTCGGAGCGGCGCTGCTGCTCGTGGTCGGGCTCGCCATCTGCCTGGGCGGAGCGATGGTGTCGAGGATGGCGCATACGCCCATAGGCATGATGGCAGGGATGGGAGGCGCGCTGGTGGGAGTGACGCTGCTGGGTTTTGCGGCGCTGGGCATTGCGACCGGCATCGGCCTTTTGAAGCTGCAGAACTGGGCGCGCATCCTGACGATCGTCATGGCCGGCATGACGCTGCTCGTCGCCGCACTGGGGATGCTCGATGCGATGGCTCACGTGCACATGATTTTCTTCTTCGGGGCGCTGATGCGGCGGGCGGTCACGATGGCTATCGACGTGTGGATTCTGATCTACCTGTTCCAGCCAGATGTGAAACAGGCGTTCGGGGCGACCGGATTCTAAACCCGGCGCCGATCGGACGCATCATAGATGGTTGTTGATCCAGGGTCGGAGACCCTCGAAAGATGCTGACGATCGTTCTGCTCACCGTTTCGAATATTTTCATGACGTTCGCGTGGTACGGCCACCTGAAATACCGCCAGGTGCCGCTGCCCAAGGTCATATTCTTTAGCTGGTTGATTGCGTTTGCGGAGTACTGTTTCCAAGTGCCGGCGAACCGGTTCGGTTCCTACGAGTTCAGTGCGGCGCAACTGAAGACGATTCAGGAGGTGATCACGCTGGTCGTCTTCTCGGTGTTCTCGATCCTATACCTTGGGCAACCGATGAAATGGAACTACGGGGTGGGATTCTTGATGATCGCGGGCGCGGTTTTTGTGATTTTCAAGAAGTGGTGAGGGAGGCGGTTCCTTGACCGGCTGTAGGGGGTCGAATACACTAGTTGATTCGCTTGTGGCCGCGAGGCGCATCTAGATGCAAGCCGCTCGCTGATAGAATGGCCCAACCCGCGAAAGCAGAGGAGAGAGATCGTTGCCGAAACGCACCTTTCAACCCCATGTGCGCGCCCGTCACAAGAAGCACGGGTTCCGCGCACGCATGAAGAGCCAAGGTGGACGGAAAGTCCTTGCGCAGCGCCGCAAGAAGGGACGCCACAGTCTCACGCGCGTCTAAAGCGTCGCAGTCCGGTGCCGGGACTCCCGTGGAGTCCAGCGGACTCCGGAAAGCGGAGCTCGGCTTGCCGCGAGCCTGGCGATTGGTGCGCCGCGCCGAATACGACGCGGTATACCGCGAGGGCCGGCGGAAGTCGAGCCGGGAGTTCACGCTATTTCTTCGCCCCAATGGCCTCGATCGCAGCCGGTTCGGCTGGAGCATCAAAAAGGCGCTGGGAGGCGCGGTTCGGCGCAATCGCATCCGGCGGCGGCTCCGCGAAATTGTGAGATTGCACCGACGGGAGATTTCTCCGGGATGGGACATCGTGATTCATCCGCGCAGCTCGGCTGCCACGGCGGAATTTTCGGCGCTGGCGGGCGAACTGCTGAGGCTGCTGCCCCGCGAGACGCCGGCCGGGAATTCAAAGGACTAAACTTGGAGCAATCCAGATCATTGGACACGCCGCACGGCCTGGGAGAACGGGCCGGAGCGCCAGGAAGTTTTCGAATCCGCGCAGGCCGAGCGAGCAAGTGGACGCTGCTGCTGCTGATCCGCTTCTACATGGTCTGCCTCTCGCCGCTGTTCGGCGGAGCGTGCAAGTTCTATCCCTCGTGCTCGAACTACGCCTGGGAAGCGATTGAGCGACACGGCGCGCGGCGCGGAACCGTGCTCGCGTTGCAGCGCCTCTTGCGCTGCCATCCTTTCACGAAGGGCGGAGTCGACCTGGTGCCTGACACGGATTCGGATTACCACGCGGAGCCGGTGCGATGAGCGATATGTCGGACCAGGCCCGGACGATCATTTTCATCCTCATCGCGGTGGTGATCCTGTTTGCGTGGTCGCACTTCTTTATGCCGACCCCGCCGCCGCAGAAACCGGGGCAGACTACGACCCAGAAAGCGCCGGCGCAAACGCCCGGCCCGAAGCCAACCGGCGGCGAACCATCGGCTGCCGCACGTCCCGCACCCGCGCCGCCGGCGCCCATTCCCGCCATCCAGGCAACGTCAGAGAAAATCGTCGTGGTGGAAAGCCCGCTCTACCGCATCGAGCTGTCGAACAAGGGCGGGGTGGTGCGGAGCTGGCAACTGAAGAAATATTTCGACGATCAGAAGCCGCCGCGTCCGCTCAACCTAGTTGATTCGGATGCGGGGCAGCAGCTTGGCTGGCCATTGTCGCTGCATCTTTCGGACGCGCAACAGGAAGAGCAGGCGAACACGGAGCTGTACGAGGTGACGCCCTCCTCCGAAAACGTGACGGCGCCCGCCGAGATTGCGTTCCACTGGAGCGACGGCCACCTCGCCGTCACGAAAAAGCTCAAATTCGAGCAGGGTTACGAGATGTCCGTCGAGACGTCCGTTACGCTCGACGGAAAGCCTTTGCCAGCTGCGCTGGCGTGGCGCGGCGAATTCGGCGACCGGTCGGTTTACAAGGCTTCCGAGCGCATCAGCGTCTTCTACAAGCAGGGCGGCAAGCTGAAACGACTGCAATACAAGAATCTCGGCGTCTCGGGAAACCAGAGCCAGCCGCTCCTGCGATCCGGACCGATGGAGTTTGTCGGCATCGAGGATCAGTTTTTCACGGCGACGTTTCTGCCCGAGGGCACGGACCTCTCGCTCTGGGATTGGACGCGAGACTTCAAGCGGCCCGAGGCGACCGAACCCGCCGCGGAAATGGCCGCGGGAACCGCGACCGGCGCGCCGCTCCGAATGCGCATGTACGTAGGTCCGAAGGAGCTGGCGCTGCTGAGCAAGGTGCGGCCTTCGCTCGAGGAGTTGGTGAACTTCGGGTGGACCGGCGTCATTGCGAAGCCTCTCCTTTTGGCGCTGCAGTGGCTGCACAACTACATCCCGAATTACGGCTGGGCCATCGTCGTCTTCACGCTGGTCCTCACGATGGCGCTGTTTCCGATCCGCGTCTGGACCTTCCGCTCGGCGCGAAAGATGCAGCTCGTGGCGCCGGAAGTGAAGGCGATCCAGGACCGCTACCGGAAGTATTCGATGAAAGATCCGCGGAAGCGGAAGATGAATGAAGAAGTGATGGCCGTATACCAGCGGGAGGGCGTCAATCCGCTGGGAAGCTGCCTGCCGATGCTGGTGCAAATTCCGTTTCTCTGGGCGTTCTATCGAATGTTGGAAGGGGCGATCGAGCTGAGGCACGCACCGTGGTTCGGGTGGATTCATGACCTCTCGGCGAAGGATCCGTACTACATCCTGCCGATTGCGATGGCTATCACGAGCTATTTGATGACCAAGATGACGCCGATGCCCACAACGGGAGATCCGACGCAGCAAAAAATGATGGCGCTGATGCCCGTGATGATGGCCGTGCTTTTCATCAATCTTTCGAGCGGGCTGAACCTATACTATTTCACCAGCAACGTAATCGGCGTGGGCCAGCAATGGTATCTGAACAAAGCGCACCCACTGCCCACGCGCAGCAAATTCAAGAAGAAGAACGAATGAGCGAAGAACGATCCCCGGCCCCGAAGAGGCCGCACAACCCGGCGAAGGAGCGTTTTCAACCGGAGCCGCCGCTCGACCGCGAGCGCGCGACGGAAGAGTTGAAGCGTTTCCTCGATCTGATTTTGCGCGAGATGCATTTGGCGCTCGATTACGAGATCAGCTCGCCAGACGGAGCCGGAGCGAGGCCGGAAGAGACTTCGCTCGCGATCACCTTCCGGGGCGCAGACGAAGATCTGCTGCTCGAGCGGAACGCGGAGCTTCTGCTCGCTCTGGAACATCTGGCGCACCGCTGGCTGCGGCTCCATCCGCGGTTGCACGACCGCGTGCGATTCGATTGCGGCGACTACCGCGCCGTGCGGCTCGAGGAATTGAAGCTTTCGGCGCGCGTGGCCGCGCAGCGCGTGCGCGAGACGGGGCAACCCCACCGCTTCAATCCCATGTCGTCGCGCGAGCGCCGCATCATCCACCTGGAACTCACCGGGGCGCCCGGCGTGCGCACGGTGAGTGAAGGAATGGGCGACCGCCGGCAGCTCGTGATTTATCCCGCGACCACCAAGAAATAATCTCCTTCGATTTGGATGCCCTCCCGCGCTTCGATCCTGAGGGTGGAGCGTGCTGATTCCTCGTCGCTCCGCTGCCGCGCTGCGGGCAACGGGGCTCCTCGCAATGACAACGGCGGGAACAAGAAGCCAGGCAGGTCCAACGCGCGCTTCAAAATTCGAAGGAGTAGCCTTGTTTGCCCACGTTGACGCACTCGGTTGAGCCGAGGCGTTCAGAAAGTCCGGCGGCCTCGTGGATATGGCCGCAAAAGAGACGGGCCGGTTGGACGCGCTCGACCCATTCCCGCAAAGTGGAACTGCCGGCATGCTTTCCGGGGGAGAATTCATCAAGTTTCGTGTTGTGCGGCGGGAAATGCACGACGAGGTAGAGCGGTTGGATTCCCTCGAAGGCGGCGAGCGCCTTGCCGATCTCTTCCTCGGAGTATTCGCCCGGCGTGTGGAACGGTGTGATGTTGCTGTAGCCGAGGCCGGCCCAGTGCGTCGCGCCGAGTTGCTTCACCTGGCGGTGAAAATCGACGAAGCCAAAGCGCTGGCAGAAGGCGCGCGAGGCATCGTGGGTCTCGTGGTTTCCCGGCAGGACCCAGAGTTTTTCACCGAGCGGTTGGAGCACCGGGCCGCAACGGTCGAGCCCGCGACCGAAGGTGGCGAGGTCGCCCACGGCGATATACAAGTCGGCGGGCTGCGCGACGATGTGCTCGAGCGCGCGACGATCTCCATGAATGTCGCTGAAAAGCAGAATTTTCATGGCGAACTCTTGGCCGATCCGGCGGCATCGCCGAGCTGCGGCGAGATGCGCCGCATCTGCTGCCTCATCATGCCGCTCGTGAGCCAGCCTTCCGCCACCAGCGTGCCGTCCGGATCGAAGACCAATTGGTAGGTAAACGGTTGAGGGCTGCGGCGGCTCCTGTCCATAAAGCGGTTTTCACCGAACTCGACCATGTGGTGGCCGTCCTCGCTGAAACTGACGATCGACGGGAAGCGCGCGAATTGCCAGTACAGCTCGACTTCAGGCAAGCGCAGCGCCCGAGCGGTGAACGAGTCGGGCGGGGAATCCGGGATGAAGCGGAACGCCGGCGGCTTGGAATCGCGCAGATCGAAATGGGCTTCGTAGAGGCCGTCCGGCGCGCGGATCGCGCCGCCCCAATCGAGAAATGATGGGGGAGTCGGCAGCGCGCCCATGCGCTCGACCACGATGTGGTGCTGATCCGCGAACGCCTTCACGCGGAGCATCGCCGTGTGATGCGCCAGCCCACAGGCCGAGAGATACACGATCGCCACGTAGGTCCCGGCCCGACACCACGTGGAGCGGCTGATGCGGAATCCCGCGCCGCGGACTGCGGGCGCGAAACAGACCCCCGCGAGCACCGCGATCGCGATTGCCGCAGTCGACAAATGGAAGGGATAGCTGGCAGCCCGGGCCGCGGCCCACACCAGCAGCGCACCGGCCGTGAAGATCACCCACATCCGCACGGCGCGGCGGAGGCTCTTTGCCGGATCGCGGTAGATCCAGGCGCCCACCTGCGGCAGCAGCACGATCGACGTGAAAGTGAAATCGACGATGAAGAGCAGATCCCAGGCGACACGCTCTTGCGAAAGGGGATCCCAGATGCGCGTTCCGAACGACGTCATGCCGTCGAGAATGATGTGGCTGGCGATGCCGACGCCGTAGATCAGCGTCAGCATGGCCCACGGCGGAGATTCGAGGTCGCGCCATCGCGCCGACCATCGCTTCAACAATAGGATCGCGCCGATGGTCAGGAACGCCAGAAGCAGGGCAAAAAATGGGAGCGCAAGAAACGAATGCGTGACGCCGCGGTGGTACTTGACGATGGCAAGGGGATCGTTCGAGAAGGCTTCGCGGAAAACGTCCACATCCGGAGCAACCGCACCGAGCGTGGCGGCGAAGACGGCGACGCGTGCCTGGCGTTTGGAGAAAAATCCCTTACCGAGGAGCGCGCCCGTGATTCCGTGAGTTACCGGATCCATGAGAAAGAAGAAACGGGGAGAGTGTACACGATTCAGTCCGCTCAGGCGATCTCGATAAGAGGGGAACGCTTGGTCATTACCTCGCCGATGATGCGTGCGGGGATGCCGCGCCTTTCGAAGACGGCCATGGCGCGGGCCGCGGAGCCCGGCGCCACGGCCGCGAGAAGGCCGCCCGAAGTCTGCGGGTCGAGGAGCAGGGCCCGAAACTCTTCAGGCACGGCGGGGGCGAAATCGACGCAGCCTTCGAGAAACTCCCTGTTGTTCGCAAGGCCGCCGGAAAAGAAACCGCCGCGCGCAGCGTCGATCGCGCCGGGAAGATAGGCCACGCGCGCGTGGTCGATGCGCATCGACACGCCTGTTCCCAGTGCCACTTCGCGGGCGTGGCCGAGAAGCCCGAAGCCGGTTACGTCGGTCACCGCATGGACCGGCCGCGCGCCATCGGCGGCGGCGTCGATTTCGTGCAGCGCCTCGGCGGCGTCGCGGTTGAGGCGCGTCATCGACGCGGTGGAGGCAGCGACCCATGCCTCATCGGCGCGGCCCTGCTTCAGCGCGGTGGAGATGACTCCCGTGCCGATCGGCTTGGTGAGCAGCAACGCGTCGCCCGGCTGGGCGCCGACGTTGCGCCAGATTCTTTCGGGATGGATCAGGCCCGTTACCGCGTACCCGAACTTCAGCTCGTCGTCGCGAATCGAATGCCCGCCGGCGACGGTGCAGTTCGCCTCGGTCATTTTCGCCAAGCCGCCTCGCAGAATTTGTTCCAGGATCTCCGGCGGTCGGGAAGCGGGGAACGCGACGATGGTGAGCGCCGTGATCGGGCGTCCGCCCATCGCGTAGATGTCGCTCAAGGAATTCGCGGCAGCTACCTGACCGAAGAGGAAGGGGTCGTCGACGATCGGCGTGAAAAAGTCCACCGTCTGGACGATTCCAAGGTCGTCGGAAAGGCGATAGACGGCCGCGTCGTCGCTGGTTTCGAAACCTACGATGAGATTCGGGTCGTTCGGCGCCGGCAGACGCTTCAGGACCGAGTCGAGTATAGCGGGGCTGAGCTTCGCGGCACAGCCCGCAGCCTTGGCTGTGGTTGTCAGTCGGATGGGTTCCGCCAACGGGATGACCTCCTCGATAAGCGCGAATCAAATCAATTATAGCGCGCCCGGGGGCGTGAAAACCTCGCAGAAGACTTCGAGCACCTTCCGGCACCCGCGACCGGCGGATTCGTGCGAACGCATCGGCACGGCACGCGCGGATGAACGATCCGGCCGGAAAGTCAGAGGACTTCAAGCAGAACCAAGGACACGTCGTCCGTCGGGGGGCCTTCGCGCCAGGCGGCCACGCGGTCGAGGATGCCTTGCTTCATCTCGCCGAGCGGCAAGAGCGACGTTTCCCGGACGAATTTCTGCACGCCCGAAACACCTAGCATCTCGCCGCGGGAGTCGAAGACGTCTGTAATTCCATCGGTGTAGAGCACGACGCGATCGCCGGGGCGCAGTTCCACGTCGAGCACCGGGTCGGGAGGCACCGGGTCGGGCAGGGCGCCGAGCACGGTGCTGCGCGATTCGAGCAGCCGCGGCTCCTCCCCGGGCGTCACAATCATCGCCGGCGGGTGGCCCCCTGCGGCGAATGTCATGCGGCGGCCGCCGCGATCAAGACTCGCCGCCGCGATTGTGAAATAGACGAGCGAGCCGCCGATACTCTGCATCACGAAGCGGTTCAATTGGCGCAGCATTTCTTCGAGCGGCGTCCCGCTGCGAAGCTGGGCTAGGATTTCCGTGTAGAGACGGTTGGCCACGAGCGCCGAGCCGATGCCGTGGCCGGAGACGTCGCACACGATCAGATGCAAGTACTCTCCATCCAGCGATTTGACTAAGCCGAAATCGCCGCCGATCGTCCGGACGGGATGATAGTAGGTGTCCACGCGCATGCCGCCCCAGGCGAGCGGCTGCGGGGCGATGCTCTGCTGCACGCGCGCGGCGAGCGCCAAATCTTCATCGATTTCCCTTTGGCGTTCCTCCAGGCGCGTATTGGCGTCGCGAAGCCGCGCTTCGGCGCGCTTCTGCTCGGAGATATCGGTGAACGTGACGACGGCAAACTGGTGGCCGTCCGGATCCTTGAATGTCCGCGAGCTGGTAATGACCGGCAGCCGGCTGCCGTCCTTCTGGGGAACTACGAACTCGACGCGGTACCGTCCCGTTCGCTCCCTTCGCTCGATCTGTGCCAGGACGAACTTGTATTCGTCGGGAGAATAGAAGTAATCGCCCTCCTGGCCGGCTACTTCCTCGGGAGGGATGCCGAGCATTTCACTCATCCGAGAATTGATGAAGAGAATGCGGTGACGCTCGTCGGAAATCAGGACACCCTCGTTCAATGTTTCAAGGATGTTCTCCATCTGCAAAAGCCATTCCGGCTTTTCGATTTTCACGGATAGCCCTTTTGCCGTAGCGGAAAACGAGCGTGTATCTTACCGAATCCGCGCGAAAGCGCCAAAGCAGAGCCACCACGGTAGAATAGAGGCCGCGCCGGCGCGGAACGGCGCGAGAAAAATGGCTGCCAACGGAAATCGAGCGCCGTCGAAGCTGCCCTCGGGGCCGAAAGGCCTGCCGATCGTAGGCATGGCGTTCGATCTGCGCCGCGACCCGCTCGCCGCAATGCAGCGCATCTCCAGCGACTACGGCGATATCGCACGCTTCCACGTGATGATGCGGGAACGCATTCTGCTGAATCACCCCGACTGGATCAATCAGGTTCTCGTGGTCCAGCACCACAAGTTCCACAAGAGCGAGCTGACGAGACGCATCACGGCGCGGATGCTCGGCCAGGGTTTGCTGATCAGCGAAGGCGACTTCTGGCGGCGACAGCGGCGGCTCGCTCAGCCGGCGTTTCATCGCAGCCGCATCAATGAATACGGGGCCACGATGCTGGAAATCGCGCGGGCGCACATTGGCGAGTGGCGCGACGGCGACGAGCGCGACGTGGCGCAGGAAATGACGGCTCTCACGCTCGACATTGCCGTGCGCACGCTTTTCAGCACGACGCTGCCGGGCGAAGCCCGCCGCGTGGGCCGGGCGATGACATTCCTGATGCGCTATTCGCTACGGCGGCAGCGGATGCCCTTCCAAATTCCGGAACAATGGCCCACGCCGAGTAACCGGCGCGCGAATCGGGAGCTCGAGTTCATCGATTCCTTGGTGTACCGGATCATTTCCGAGCGGAGAGCGGAAGGGAATTCGAATCACCACAACGATCTGCTCGCGCTGCTGATGAGCGCGATGGATGAAGACGGCAGCCAGATGACGCCGCAGCAGCTTCACGACGAAACGATGACGCTGTTTCTGGCCGGTCATGAAACTACGGCGCAGATGCTCGCGTGGACGTGGTACGCGCTCAGCCAGAATCCCGCAGCCGAGGCGCACCTATACGAAGAGTTGCGCGACGTGCTGGGCGGGCGTGCTATGGAAGTGGCCGATTTCGCGCGGCTGCCCTATTTGCAAGCCGTGATGAACGAAGTCCTGCGGCTCTATCCGCCTGCGTACATCATGGCGCGCGAAACCATCGAACCCTGCGAGATCGGGGGGTACGAATTTCAGCCGGGCACGACCATCATTTTCTCGCAGTGGATCATGCACCGCGACGCGCGCTACTTCGACGATCCAGACGCCTTTCGCCCCGAGCGCTGGCTCGACGGTCTGGCACAGCGCCTGCCGGCCGGCGCATATTTTCCATTTGGTGGCGGACCGCGCCGCTGCATCGGCGAGGGATTCGCGCTGATGGAAGCGGCGGTCGTGATCGGCACGATCGCGCGGCGATTCCGCTTACGGGTTGTGCCGGATCATCCGGTTGTGACGGAACCGCTCGTCACGCTGCGCCCGCGCCACGGAATCCGCATGACGCTGCACGAGCGGGATTAGCAGGCACAGCGAGCATGCTGGCTCGGGGCGCGGCGCTCAAACCCGCTTCTGCAAGATGCAACGCTGCTATTTAACGAACTCGCCCGTTCCGCCCCTCGCCCACGGATCGTAGGTGAGGGCGAAGTGAATTCGCTCGGGGATCGTAGGGTGGGTGAAAAAGAGAAACACGTTCACGGGATTCGGCTTGGGATCGGCGAGGCTCACTTCGCCGAGAATCTGAAACGCCTGCGCCGCCACCTGGCCCGAGTCCGGCGTCAGCCCGTGCGTCACCTCGAGGCCGTACTGATCCGCCTGATGTTCGTAATGGCGGCTGATGGCGTTCGTGGCAGGATTTGCGATGAATCCAAAGATGCTGAGCAGCAGCAGCAAAGCCGGCAGCGACGCCCAATCGTCCACGCCGCGAATTCCCCACTTCCCGCCCCAGCGAGAGAGCAGCCAGGCGATGCACCGATAGCCCAGATAGAAAATTATGAAGAAGAATGCAGCTAGCAACGCGATCTGCTTGGGGATGTGATAGAGCACGTAGTGGCCCATCTCGTGGCCCGCGGCATAAGCGATTTGCGGAGTCGTCATTTTCGCGATCGTTGTATCCCAGATGACGATGCGCTTCGACGCTCCGAAACCGGTAACGTACGCGTCCACCTCCGTCGATTTGTCGGAGGCCTTCATCCAGAACATCCGCTCCGGCGGGATATTCTGGCCCGCGCGCCGCACCATCTGTTCGAGCGAGGCCGTGAGGGCGGGATCTTTTTGAGCCAGCGGCTCGAACTTGTGAAACATAGGATCCACGACGAGCGGTTGCAGGAAAAAGACGGCGAGCACCACCGGCAGCGAAACCAGCCAGAAATAGAACCACCAGCGGCGCGGGCTTCTGCGAATCACGGCGTAGAGAAGCAGGATGAGAATTGTCCCGACAATGACGGAAATGAACTCTCCCTTCACCCAGTCCCAAGTCCAGGACGCCCAACCCTGCACGGACAGTCCGTACTTGCTCGAGACCCAGTGGTCGTAGATGCCCGTGGGGAGTTCGAGCGCGTCCACCGTCAGAATCAGCAGCGGCGAAAACACCAGGGCTTGGAGGAACCGCCGCGGTGAAGCGCTTTCCGCCCAGCTGCGGTACTTCGGCGCGAGCTTCCAGCGGAGGATCAGCCAAAGAACAATCAGTCCGTAGAAGAAACTGATGATGGCGAAGCGGAAATGAGTCCGGCTGAGGTCGCGCGCCTTCTTGTAGCGGTCGGGAGGGAGCGTGTAGGCGGTGACCTTCTGCGCCGGCTTCGCGGGCGCGGCGGCGGGCGCCGCGGCGCTTTGGACCTGCTGCTGCCGGGCGCTCGCAGCAACGGGCGGAGACGACTGTCCCAATGCGTGCGGCGAACTCAAAAAGAGCGCGAAAGCGAAGGCCCCAAGAAGTAGCGTTTTCATTTTTTCCCCTGGACGATTCGTGGCGGGAGTATCCCGCGTTCGCGCCGAAAGAGCAAGGCTGCGCGCCAAGCGGCCGGAACGTGCCGGTTGCCTCTTTGGATGCCGCTGCTCACGCGATTTGCCATCCGGAGGAGACCGAGACTACTATGGACGCATGGATCGCCGTCGACGGGGGAGAAGGACGATGCGAATCGCCAAGTGGGCGCTGCCGATTCTGCTGGTCTCGCCGCTCGCAATCGTGTCGGCGCGCCAGCCACGGCAGCAGGCAGCACAGCCATCGAATCAGAAGCAGGAAGACGCGCTCGCGGCGGCCGCTCGCCGGGCCCGCGAGCAGAAAAAGGACCAGACCAAAGCCGCCAAGACTTGGGACAACGACAATATCTCCACGACGTCCGGCCATGTGAACGTGGTCGGGCAGCCCGCCGAAGGCGCGGCGGAGGCCGGAAAGCAAGCTGAGGGCGCGCCCGCTGCCGAGCCGCAAAAGGTTCCCGGCGCAGCGGCCGAGGATAAGTCCGCCATAGAACGAGACCTCAAAGAGGCAAACGAAAAGCTGCAAAGCCTCAAAAATGACCTCGACCTGCTCCAACGCAAATACACGCTCGACCAGCAGTCGTACTACGGCAAGACCGACTACGCCTCCGACAAAGCTGGGGCAGCCGCTCTGAAGGCTGAGGAGGACGAGATCGACGCGAAGCAGCAGGAAGTGGCTGCGGCGCAGAAGATCGCGGACGAGCTGCAGGCCAAGCTGGACGCGGCGAACGGCGGGAAGCCGGGCGCCTCGAAGTAGATAATCCTATTCCCCTTGGAATTCGACGACAAGCCGCGTGCGCTCGCCGCAGCAAACTACCCCCTACTAATTGTATAGATTTTGCTTGACACACTAGGCGCCCCCGGCGCAAAATCCGCCCAGTTTTTCAGGGCGTTCCCGCCTTGAAAGACTTGCAGGGCGGCCGCGTGATTTTCCTGCCGCCTTCGGCCCAAACCGTCTGCGAGGCGAAAGCATGCAGAATCTCTCCGGCTGGACCGTGCAGTGCGTAAACCCGGAATGTGCCGAGCGCGGGCACTGGGTGCGGGTGGAATCTGCGCCCAGGGAAACCTGCAGCAATTGCGGAGCGACGCTTCGCAACGTTCCTCCGCCGCTCGCGCCGCGTTTCCGGCCGCGTCCGCGTCCGCTGGCGACGTACCGCCCGGTCGCGCGCCCGCGCTGAGTTCGGCAGGCCGTTTTTCGCGGTTCCGCTTACGGGACCGCCCGATAGGGCAGCGGCTCGACCGTGCCTCGTAATTTCGGGGCCGGCCTCGTCCCCGCCGCAGCTCCCGCAGAAGACTCAGCAGCAAAGAATAATCGAAAAAAAAAAGAGCGGCCGGTGGGGGTGCCGGCCGCTCGTGGGCATGGGGGTGATGGAGGTGCAGAAACTCGAGGCTGTCATCGAGCGCTTCGGCTGCCGCGAAGGTTTCCCTTCCTGGTCTTCCGCCGGGCGCCGTCCTGGCCCCGAATCCTTAGTGATTCTGCCGGCGAGCCCCGCCCGCGTCGATAGCCCACTCGTTCACCTAGTTTGAGTACAAAGGTACTGCCCGAAAAATTCGCAAGATTTTCGCCTGGAAGCAATCGCGGGCCCTCTGCCCCAAGCGCGGCAGCCCCAGCCTTTGCGGCGCGGGCCGCGATGTACTACGATAACCGCCCGCCGATGAGCGACACGACTCCTTCGAAGCCAAGCGAGAATACGGGCGAAGCGCTGTGGGGATTCTGGTATCCCGCGCTGCGCAGCGGCCAGTTGCGCGGCCGGAAATTGCGGCGCGCCACGCTGCTCGATGTGCCTCTGGTACTGGGCCGCGACTCGGCCGGAAAGCCGTTTGCGCTGCGCGACGTCTGTCCCCACCGCGCCTTTCCTCTTTCGTTCGGCCAATTCGACGGCTCGGCGGTCGAGTGCGCCTACCACGGCTGGCAATTCGACGCGCATACGGGCCAGTGCCGTCACATCCCTTCGCTTACTCCGGATTCAAAGCTGAAATGCGAGCGCATTTCCGCGGGCAGCTTTCCTTGCGAGGAGCGCGATGGCTACGTCTGGGCGTTCATGGCCAATCCCGAGGGACGCGCGCCTGCTTCCGGCAGCGCCGCGCCTCTTTCGCCCGTGCCTGAACTGCCGACGTTCAGCCCGCGCTATCGCATCGCGCGTCTCGCTGCCGATCTGCCCTGCAGCGTGGACCACGGCATCATCGGACTCATGGACCCGGCGCACGGCCCGTTCGTGCATCAGGCGTGGTGGTGGAGGACTCGCCGCAGCATCCGCGAAAAGGTCAAGCAGTTCGAGCCGATCCCCAACGGTTTTCGCATGAGCCCGCACGCGCCCTCGGCCAATAGCGCGCCGTACAAGATCCTCAAGCTCATCACCGGCGAGCCGGCCACCACGACCATCGATTTCGTGCTGCCCAACCAGCGCTTCGAGCAGATTCGCGCGGGCCGCTATTGGCTTTCGAGCCGCACCACGGTCACGCCGATTCAGCGCGATCTCTGCCGGCTCGATTTCGTCGCCGCGTGGAACATTCTCCCGTGGTTTCCCATCGTTTCGTTCATCATTCACGTGCTGGGGCCGCGGTTCATCCGGCAGGATACGGTAGTGATCGAAAAACAGGCGCTCGGCCTGAAATACGAAGACCGCATGATGCTCGTGGACGACGCCGACCGACCCGCGCGCTGGTATTTCGAATTGAAGGCCGCCTACTTGGAATCGCAGCGCACCGGCCAGCCCATGCGCCATCCCGTCCCCGGCCCCGTCACCCTCCGCTGGCGCTCGTAGCTCGGGATTTGCTACCTGAGTTTTGCCAGATCGAATTCGGCCTCGACGTGCTGGCCGTCGGGCGTATCCACCTCGACCGTAGCCGGCGCGGCTTGAATTTTTGCGGCATCGTAGTCGAGCTCCACTTCTGCTCCCGTGAGAACGCCGAGGTCCAGGGAATAGAGCGGCGAACCGAGGCTGGCCTTGGCGGATACTTCCTGGCCGTCCTGCATCAACCGGATCGAAAATTCGCGCCAGAAATCGTCCGGCCGGAAAAGTACCGCGCCGGGCGGAGACGGCAACTGCCAGCTGTAAGAACTCGTCAGATAGATTCGGACGCGCACGCGGCAGACCGCAGGCTTGCCGAGGAACTCTTCCTCGGCGTCCTGCGCGAAATAGCCGGAGACGGCTCGCGCAGTGCGTTCCGCCACGATCACGTACGGCGTCTCGAAGACGACCACTGCCACGTACGGGCCGGATTTCGGCATCGGGAGATACACCGTGTACTTCGCCAGCGACTCCGCCCTTTTGCTGGCGCTCGCCTTGCCGAGGAAATAGGCGTCGCGGATCGCCTCCGGCGACAGCGGGAAGTCGTACGCCGGTGCGGGCGGCGCAAGCAGCAGCGCCGAATAGATCAAAGAGAGCGCGAATCGTATCTTCACGTTCATGTGGCGCTCGGAGTCCTGACTGGTGAGATGCTGCGCAGGCGCGCAACGGGTGCCGAACGCGACGCGCGAGCCGCGCGCAAGCTAATCCGTGATGCCGCTGAGGAACGGATAGTGGTCCGCGGCGCCCATAAAGAACAGCATGGGGAACGACAGCCAGAATCCTACGCGCGAGGCGATGAAAGCCCAGCGCGCCAGCCGTTCCGCCTCCGCGGGCATCGGCGTCCCTTGCTCGACGCTGGCGCGCGTCCAGGCAATCAGCCGCTTCTGCGCGCGCCAGACGATGGCCCAGGCGTTCAGCAGCATCAGCAGCCCGAGCCCGCCGCCTACGCTGATGGAAAGGTGGCTATTCGACGATTGCGGGCCGGAATTCAAAATGAGCGCGTCCCATGCTGCAGCAATCACCACAATGCCGATCGCAATCGAGCGCACCCAGGGATTATCGAGGATTCCCTTGCTCGGCAATTGCAGCGGATAGAGCACCGCAAACGCCACGAGCCATATCAGCAGCCACTCCCCCATCCAGCGCCACGCGAGCGCCGGATCGCCGGCATTCCGCGCGTCCGCGGCAAGAATCTGCCAGAAATACCGCAGACCCGCCAGGACGGTGACCAGCGCCGACCAGCGGAACCACCACATCCCGCGCGTCATCATCACCGGAAAAACTTTGCCGCGCACGGGCGGGTCGAGCTGTTTCAGCGTGGGTGTGCCGACGAGGTTGAAAAAATAGAGCAGTCCGATCCAGATGATCCCCGAGACGATGTGAATCCAGCGGAGCAGCATCTGTTCGTTCGCGAGCGCGCCCTGCGGAAAGCTCACAAGCGGCAGGAGCGTTTCCAATGGGAATGCAAAAAGAGGCGCAGACATGAGAAGGCCTCCCGGCTGGCGGATGATGGAAACTCTGGGAGGCACGTTATCGGAATCGGATGCCGGAAGTCAATCGAGCTTGCAGGCAGAGACCCGGGCGACATGTACGTCCGCGCTTCGAATTGCTCGCGCGCTAGGATTTCTCGGCGAACGAACAGATGCGCGGCTTCGCCAGCCGCACGAAATCAGCGCTTCCCATGCGAACACCGTCGGTGCGGGTGCCGGCGCTGAAAATGATTTCGGGATCCTCCGCGAGCGCGTCGTCCAGATAGACCGGCATCTCGTAAAGCTCGCCGAAGGGCGGAACGGCGCCGGGCTCGCAATCCGGAAACAGCTTGTCGCACTCGGATTGGTCGAGAAGAGCGATCGACTTGCCGACGACGGCGGAGAGCTTCTTGAGGTCGATGCGGTAGGACGCCGGAAGCACGGCCAGGATATTCTCCTTCCCGGCGTGCAGTGCCACCGTTTTCGCGACTTCCTTGCCGGGAACATGCAGAACCATGGCGGAATACTGCGAGCCCATCGTGGGCACATGGGAAACGGGCGTGTAGCCCACGTGCGCCCGGTCCAGATGCGATTTCAATCGCGCGGGGATCGCCATGTCCGAACCCTCCGCAACTCGGCCCGCTTGCGCCACCGGCCCACTTCAAGCGAAAAGCTGGGGTAAGAACGGCGTGCGAGGCTCGCAAAATCAGAGGCAGCGGCTAGCTGTGAAGTGCTTCCGACAGTTGTTCGCCGGTGCGTCGAAACACTTAGGCGCTTCACTAACGCTTCACGCTCGGCCGCTGCCTCAGAGCGAAGGACGGCAGGCCTTTGGGTCGTCACCCTTTGAGCATTCGCTGTGGAAGCTAACCGATCGGGAGGTTCGGTGTCTCTGGGGTTGTTCTAACCCGCCTGGCGCCGGAGCCTCTCGCCGATTATGGCCTCCGTCCTTCGACATCTTCCTTGTAGCGCGATTCGTAGTGGAAGGCTGTGATGGAAATCACGGCCGGATGTGATCTTCGTTACCACGTCGGTAGAGAGTTTCTGGCGGAGAGGAGTAGACGTCCGCGGCCGCCCTGTGATTTGTGTCACTGGTTTGGGTGACAACGTGCACATACTGTTGGATGGCCTTACGCAAACAATAGCAATGAGTTAGGTTCAATGAATTATCGCGGCATCCATCGACGGGCTTGTTTCGCAATCCTGGCGGCGCTGCTCGCGGGATGGGGCGGGAGATCGGGCGAGCCGGTGCCGGCCGCGCGCAACCCCGTTTCCACGGCGGCGATTACCGGGCCGCAGCGAGTGACGCCACAAGGGAAGGCGAGGTTGGAAGGCTACATTCGTGCTGCTGAACTCTCGGACCTGCGCTGGCCCAATTTTCAGAAATATCGAGCCCAGATTAGGAAGTTTTACGATTCTTTCGGCGGCGCCTTGCCTTGGATCCACGATCGGCAACCTTCACGACAAGCCCGTGCGGTCATCCGTTTGCTCGAAGACGCAGAAAGCGAGGGGCTGCGGCCTGAGGATTACGATGGCCCGCGATGGGACGACCGACTGACGATGTTCGAGCATCGCAGCCCTTCGGACGACGAACTCGTTCGTTTCGATCTTGCAGTGACCGTCTCGGCGATGAGATATGTCTTCGCGCTGCACAACGGGCGAGTGGATCCTGCCCTGCTCGACTTCGAGCTTGGCATCCATCGCAGGAAATTCGACGTATCCGAGTTCCTTCGGCGAGAGATTGTCAATGCGCAGGACGTCCGCGAGGCCGTCGAAACAGCAGGACCGTCCTTTCCGGCCTACCGCCGCACTCTCGGGGCGTTGAAAACGTATCTCGAGCTGGCCCGCCGCGACAACCGCGAACCTCTGCCCGTCCCTCGGCGAACCATCGATCCCGGCGATGAGTACTCCGCGTTACCGAGACTGGCTCGACTGCTGGTTCTCCTGGGAGACCTTCCGCGAGCGGCTGAGAACCGCGGTTCGGAGCTGACGTACGAAGGCGATCTCGTGGCAGCCGTAAAACATTTTCAGGAGCGTCATGGCCTGGAAGTCGACGGGCGCATCGGACGGCGAACGCTGCGGGCGCTCAATACGCCGCTGAGTCGCCGGGTGGCGCAGCTGGAGCTTACACTCGAGCGGTGGCGGTGGATGTCGCATGAAATGGCGCCGCCGCTCATTGTGGTGAACATTCCGGAGTTTCGTCTTCACGCGCTCGATACGCATTACCATGAAGTTCTTTCAATGAAGGTCGTGGTCGGCAGAGCCTACCGGTATAAGACGCCGGTGTTCGTCAGCAAGCTCACGTCCGTGATTTTCCGACCTTATTGGAATGTGCCGCTCAGCATCCAGCTCAGAGAATTGCTGCCCGACATCGAAAAGGATCCATCGTATCTCGCGAAAAACGACTACGAGGTTGTGGACCCAGCCGGGAACATTGTGAGTGAAGGCCTCGTCAGCAGCGAAATCATGGAACAGCTGCGGACCGGAAAGCTTTCCGTACGACAAAGGCCGGGATCCAAGAACGCCCTCGGCCTGATAAAGTTCGAATTTCCAAATCAATTTTCGGTGTACATGCATGGCACGCCGGCCATGGTGCTCTTTTCAAAATCCCGGCGCGATTTCAGCCACGGTTGCATCCGCGTGGAAGATCCGGTTGCGCTAGCGGCCTGGGCGCTCCACGAGAGGCCCGAATGGGATGAGGAGCATATTCGCGCTGCGATGGACGGTGAGAAAACGATTGGCGTGAATCTGATGAAATCGATCAACGTGCTGATCGTTTACAGCACCGCCGTCGCGACGGAAGCAGGCGAAGTGCATTTTTTCAACGATATCTACGGCTACGACGCAGCGCTCGAGCGGGCGCTCAGGGAGGATTATCCTTATCCCCGCTAGTGCGGTTCCGGCTTTTCCCGCCCAATGAGCTCGATTTAGTTCGCAGGCAAAAATGGCGCGCGGCCGGCGAGCAGAGTCGTCGAAGCAGGTTGGAACGGCACTAGTCAGCCGGCTGGGCCGTACAGTCCAAACACCACTGGCGGACGCGCCCAATATCCACGTGGAGGAAATCGGACTCCGGATAATATCCGACGCCGCCGCGGTGCAATCCGAGCGCAACCTTGCGCAGCCGGGACGTTTTTACTCCGGGGATGCGGATGTCGATCGCTTCGGCCTGCATGTGCAGGCTGTGCTTTGCCACTCCGACCGTGTGGGCACGAAGATAATTGTTGCTCCAGGGGGTACGGTAACCGCAGATGACGTCAATTTCCGCGCCAGGATGTCCGACCGCCGCCTCCAGATCCGCCAGGAGATCGTACAGCTGCGGATCGAAATGGCGAACGTCGCCCGTTCGATGGTCGCGTAAGAAGTGATCGAGCCGCGCAAGTGCTCCGGGAAGGTAGGTGTTGCCCCGCCTGTAAACGACGTTGATGTGTTCGCCGGTGTGCGTCTCAAAGAGCCGCAATCGATATGCGCGCTCCGGAGCGTTCGCAAGCGGCGCAGCCGAGGAAGATGCCCACAAAATACCGCCGAGAAAAAGCGCGACGCAGCAGAAACGAGCCATCCACAAATTTGAAAGCAAGGTCTTCATCACGTATAAGAATTAAAGTGTCCCATGCTATCACGGACTGCGCCGCGAGTGGCCGTAGATTTGGGGAAAGGAGCTAAAGACTTACGTCGGCGGCGCGGGCTTGTAGCGGACTAAGAAGCGAGCGCAGCAAACGAGCGCGCGCTTTTGGTGCGAGGACCCGTGCTCCACTCTCAAGCGAACGATTCTTCAGGGACGGCGTGTTTCTTCTTCTCTTCGGGTTCTTCGGTGAGCGTTGCCTCTGCGAGCAGAAGAACGCTAGCGACGGAAACCGCGTTTTCGAGCGCGATGCGCACGACCTTGGTCGGATCAATGATTCCGGCCTGGGCCAGGTCGACGTACTGGCAGGTGGAGGCATCGAAGCCGTAATTTCCTTTGCCCGATCGCATGCGGTCCACCACAACTCCACCGTCCACGGTCGAGTTTTCGGCAATCTGGCGAGTGGGAGCTTCCAAGGCGCGCTGCAGTATCAGGAGTCCGGTGCGCTCGTCTCCGGAGCAACCCGCTTCTTCGGACCGGACCGCATCAATGAGCCGCAGCAGAGCGAGGCCGCCTCCGGGCACGATGCCCTCGGCAAGGGCTGCCTTGGTGGCGCTGATCGCGTCCTCGATGGCTTCCTTGCGGTTCTTCATTTCCGTTTCGGAGGGCGCGCCCACGCGAATGACGGCCACGCCGCCGGCGAGCTTGGCAAGCCGTTCCTGAAGCTTTTCCTTGTCGTAGTCGGAAGTTGTCGTTTCAATCTGTTTGCGAAGTTCGGCGCAGCGCCCTTCGATGGCCGACTTCGAACCAGCGCCTTCAACGATGGTGGTTTTGTCCTTGTCGATGACGACGCGTTTCGCTCGGCCCAACTCGTTCAGCGTGAGATTTTCGAGCTTCAATCCGAGCTCTTCGGCGATCACCTGACCGCCCGTAAGAATTGCGATGTCCTGAAGAATGTCCTTGCGGCGATCGCCGAAGCCCGGAGCCTTCACCGCCGCCGAGAGGAGCGAGCCGCGGACCTTGTTGACCACCAGCGTGGCCAGTGCTTCTCCCTCCACGTCTTCGGCAATAATCAGCAAGGGCCGGCCGGATTTCGCCACTTGCTCGAGAAGCGGGAGCAGGTCCTTCATGTTGCCGAGTCTTTTCTCGTGCAAAAGAATCAGCGGGTCCTCGAGCACGACCTCCATCTTCTCGGCATTCGTGACAAAGTAGGGCGAAATATATCCGCGGTTGAACTGCATCCCTTCGACCACTTCGAGCGCCGACTCCGTGGTTTTTGCTTCCTCGACCGTGATCACTCCTTCCGGCCCGACTTTTTCATAAGCATCGGCCACCAGTTCGCCGATGCTCGGCTCGTTGTGGGCCGAAATCGTGGCGATTTGGGCTTTTTCCAACCGGCTCGCAACCGGGCGAGAAAGATCTTTCAGAGCCTTCACCGCAACGCGCAGGCCGCGGTCCAAGCCGCGCTTCAGGTCGACCGCGCTGGCGCCGGCCGCGACGTTGTGCAGCCCCTCGGCGAAGATGGCATGCGCAAGGATGGCGGAGGTGCTGGTCCCGTCGCCTACAACATCGCCGGTGCGCTCGGCGGCTTCCCGGATCATTTGCGCTCCGAGATTCTCTTCTGGGTTCTCCAGCTCGATTTCCTTGGCAATGGTGATGCCGTCGTTGCAGACAACCGGCCTTCCCCATTTCTTCTGGATCAGCACGCATTTGGACTTCGGCCCAAGCGTGATCCGCACGGCATCGGCCAGCGCCGTAGCACCGCTGAGCACCCTTTCTCGCGCGGCCGATTTGAACAGTAATCGCTTGGCAGGCATGGCTCTCTCCTTCCCGGCTGTCTCAGGACGGCGCGAAAAGCGCTGCTCGCGCTGCGTCCCCGCGCCGCGTCCGCAGCTTCACGCGACCTTTCCAGCCGTCGCGTGCGAGGCGCGCTGAATCAAGTCAATCACTTGATCGTCCGTGACCTGCGAGAAATCGCCGTAGAATTGCCCGATGGCGTAGAAAAACTCCGGCGCATACGCGCACACGAGCTCGTCCACTAGAGGCTGCAGGCGATCGCATGTGGAAGGCGGCGCCACAGGGACCGCCACGACAACACGGGCCGGCTTCATTTGTCGCAACGCAGCGATGGCAGCCTGCATGCTCGCACCCGTAGCGATGCCGTCATCCACGAGGATGGCCGTCAGTCCTTCTACCTTCAGAGGAGGCCGCCGGCCGCGGTATACATTCTCGCGGCGTTCCAGTTCGGTTTGCTCCTGCGCCGTCACGCGCTCGATCTCCGACTTCGCTATGCCTAGCAT
>DATLWP010000122.1:0-9109 GCA_035576265.1 Candidatus Polarisedimenticolia bacterium | reverse complement strand
ATTTCCGTATTGGCCGGGAAGACGTCTGCGAGCGGGTTCGTGTTGCGCGAGCGGCTGGCGATTTATCCCGAATTCTCTTCGCGGCCGGGATTCGTTGCTGCGCCGGTCCAGTCTTGTTTGCAGAAACTGCAGGGAAGAGATGGCTATGCCCGATCGTAATGGTGACCCGTGCTGAAGGCAATCAATCCCCGTTGGCGAGATGTTTCTTGGGAACAGGCCGTCAGATCTGCAAGCCGGACGATTGCTGCTGTCCTTGAGAAGTCTCTCGCCGGGGAAAACCTCGATTTCGACGACGGAATCGTCTTGTGTGGCGCGGCGGAGGAAGACCTTCTCGCGGTGATCAAGGTTGCCGATGAGCTTCGCCGGCGCGCAGTCGGCGAGCGCGTGACCTACGTCGTGAACCGGAACTTGAACTTCACGAATGTCTGCATCGTCGGCTGCGCGTTCTGTGGATTCGGCCGCGGCCCACATTCGTCCGATGCCTATTTTCATTCCGCGGAGTCGCTCGTTGCGAAGTCTGTAGAGGCAGTCGAGCGCGGCGCCACGGAGGTCTGCATCCAAGGCGGCCTGCCTCGCGACCTGAATGGCGCCTACTACGCCGACCTCCTTCGTGCCATCAAATTGCGCCTGCCGAATTTGCATCTGCATGCGTATTCGCCCATGGAAATCGTGTACGGCGTCGAAAAGACGGGCATGAATCTGCCCGAGTACCTGCGAACGCTGAAGGAGGCGGGACTCGGCAGCATTCCGGGGACGGCGGCGGAGATTCTCGATGACGATGTGCGGCGGGTCTTGAGCCCGAACAAACTGAAGGTTCGCCAATGGATCGAAGTGATTCGCACGGCCCACGAGCTTGGCATTCCCTCAACTTCCACGATGATGTACGGCCACGCGGAGGAACCGCAACACTGGGTGCGGCATTTGCTCCTGCTGCGTGAAATTCAGATGGACACGTCCGGATTCACCGAGTTCGTCCCTTTGGGATTCGTTCATTCACAAACGAGACTGTTCCGCACGGGCCGCGCGCGCCCAGGGAGCTCTCTGACCGAGCATTTGCTGGTGCATGCGCTTGCCCGCTTGCTGTTGAACGGTCATATCAACAACATCCAGGTGTCGTGGGTCAAGCTCGGCTTCGAAGCAGCGCTGGCCTGCCTCGAAGCGGGCGCCAACGATTTCGGCGGCACCTTGATGGAGGAAAGTATCTCGAAAGCCGCGGGGGCCAACTTTGGCGAATCTGTTTCGCCGGGTGAGCTTCGCGCGCTCATCCGCACGATTGGCCGCGCGCCCGCTGAGCGCACCACAACTTACAAGATACGGCAGGTGTTCGGGCATCCGGACGCGAATGAATCTCTTCCGCTGGATCGCATGGCCGCGCGCCCAGAGAATTCCACGCAGGCCGAGCAGGTGGGTTATTGATGGAAATCGTGGCGCTGGCCGGAGGGATAGGAGCCGCAAAGCTGTTACTGGGATTAGGTCGCGTTATGGATCCCCGAGACCTGGCGGTAATCGTGAATACCGGCGACGATATTGTCCTGCACGGGCTTTCCATCTCACCCGACCTGGATATCGTCACGTACACGCTGGCGGGCCTGGTGAATCCGGATACCGGGTGGGGTTTCCGCGACGAGACGTTTCGGACGCTCGACCAACTTGCTGTCTATGGCCGCTCCAACTGGTTCCATCTCGGCGATCGCGATTTGGCAACCCACATCCATCGCACGGCCATGCTTCGCGAGGGCAAGCGCCTCACGGAAGTAGCGGACTCAATCCGGCGAGCGCTAGGCGTTGCCGCAAGAATTTTCCCGATGAGCGATCAGCCCGTGCCGACCATGATAGAAACGGACGAAGGGCGTCTCCACTTTCAGGAATACCTGGTTCAGCGGCGCGCCGTGCCGGAGGTTCGGGCGATCTCCTTCGATGGCATCGAGCAGGCGCACCCGGCCCCGGGCGTCCTCGATGTGCTCGACCGAGCTTCTAGCATCGTGATCTGCCCGAGCAATCCGCTGGTCAGCATTGGGCCCATTCTTGCAACCCCGGGCGTGCGGGAAGCCTTGCGAAGGCGCCGGGCTCACGTCATTGCGGTTTGTCCCATCGTAGGAGGCAAGTCTCTGAAGGGGCCGTCCGATCGGATGCTCGCGCAATTGGGACACGACGTTTCCGCGCTCGGAGTGGCGCGGATGTATCACGACATCTGCGGAACGTTTGTGATCGATCCCGTGGATGGCGCGCAACGTTCGGCAATCGAATCGCTCGGCTTGGAGGTCGTCATCCACCCGACGGTCATGCGCACGGTTGAAGATAAGGATCTCCTCGCGCGGAAAATTGTGCAGTTGGCCGCAAGACAGAAGGCGGGCGCGGTTGCATGAAGGCCATCCTGATTCCCGTGAAGGAGTTTCGCGAGGCCAAGAAACGTTTGGCTCCGCATTTCCATCCTGACGACCGCGCGGCGCTGGCGGATGCGATGTGCGAGGATTTTTTCAGCGTCGTGGCTGCGACCCGCTGTGCGGACCGCGTGTTTGTGATCAGCAAAGAGCCGGGTGCCCTCTCGCGGGCGCGAGTGCTGGGCTGGGAAACAATTGTCGAATCCAGCCAGACCTCCGAAAGCGACTCGGTTGACGCAGGGTCCCGCTACTGCGCCGAGCACGGTGTTCACGCGCTGCTTCGGCTGCCCATCGATCTGCCGCTGGTGGAACCGTCCGATATCGAGGCGGTCTTCGGCGAGTTGCAGGTCGCGCCGTCCGTCGTGCTGGTTCCCTCGAGCGATGGCACGGGCACGAACGCGCTGTTGCGGTCACCCGCTGTCCTCTTTCCTTCTCGCTTTGGGACAAATAGTTTTCCGCGTCATCTGGCTGAAGCCGAGGCCTGCGGCGCACGCGTCCGCGTGCTGCGAAACCCCCGGCTGGAATTGGACATCGACGAACTCGACGACTTGCGAAGGCTGGCCAACCGGCTGCGTCCCGAATCCGCCACGGCTCGATGGCTCGTCGAGCGGGATCTTTCGGCTCAGGCGCAGGCCCCCGGCGCGTTAGGGCGCAGCGCAAGTCCGTCGTCCCATCGATAGTCGGCCAATGCTGGCCCATGCGCTGGTGCCCTTCAGATAATCACCCGGCGGATTTTGAATACCGTCCCTCGCGATTCAGGTTATAAGCATGGAGGGGTACTTCCACAATGAACTCTGGCGACCGCCGTGATTCCCATCCGCTACGACCCACCACGAAAGTGCTGACCGAGGGTTTCGATCCGAGTCTCTCCGTCGGCTCCGCGCGTCCTGCCGTTTTTCGAAGCTCGACCTACGTGTTTTCGAGCCCGGAAGCGGCCGAGCGGGCCTTTGACATTGCCGCGGGGCGCGCTCAGGTTCACGAGGGCGAAAGTCCTGACCTGATCTACGCGCGACTCAACCACCCCAACGCCCAGATTCTCGAAGAGCAGATTCTAAATCTTGAGCCGGGCGCCACCGCGGCGCTGGCATTCAATTCCGGCATGGCGGCGATCACGACGTTGCTCCTCACTCTTCTCCGCCCCGGACAATCGATCGTCTATACAGTTCCGATCTACGGTGGAACACAACATTTCATCCAGGACTATTTGCCGAAATGGGGCGTCGCAAGTATTCCGGTGCATTCGGGCCGCGGCGATCTGCTGGAGAGCGCGATCGGTTCTACGGAAAACCTGGGCGCCGTCTTGCTCGAAACGCCCGCGAATCCCACCTTGGTGATGACGGATATTCGGCAGGTCTGCAAAGCCGTCGCGTCTAGAAAGCTCCTGCCCAGTGAGACGCGCCCCTTGGTACTGGTCGACAACACTTTGCTGGGCCCCGCTTTTCAGCACCCCTTGTCGCTGGGCGCGGATCTCGTCGTGTATTCCGGAACGAAGTATCTTTCCGGCTTCAGCGACATGCTGGCTGGAATCGTGCTCGCAGCAAACCGCGATCTGATTCGCCAAATTCGGCCCGCGCGCGGGCTTTTCGGCAACATTCTTCAAGCGGATGAGTGCTGGATGCTGGGCGGCCGTTTGCCCACCGTGCGGCTGCGGATGAACCGGGCTAGCAAAAACGCGCAGCGCATCGCGGAACGCTTGGCACAGCATCCCAAGATCAAGCGGGTTCACTACCCAACACTTTTCACCGACTCGGACCAAAAGCGGATCTACGCGGAACAGTGTGACTTCCCGGGCGCAATGTTTTCCATTGACCTGCTCGGCGGCAAGAAGGCGGCGTTCGACTTTTTGCGCAACCTCCGCATCGCTCGAAATGCAGTCTCACTCGGCGGTGTGGAAACGCTGGCGTGCCATCCGAAGACGACCACGCATTCAGGTTTTACGGAAGAGGAATTTGCGCAGGCTGGCGTCACCGATGGCTTGGTGCGTGTTTCGATCGGGATCGAGCATTGGCGCGATCTGCTGGACGACTTCGAGCAAGCCCTTGTAGCGCTGTAACGGAAGTCGGAGCGCAGTCTGTGGTTGCTCGCCGTCGGCCGTCACGCTCCGAAAAGATTTCGGCTATTTCTCAGTGACTCGTGGCACGCTTTTCATCCAGAAATCTCATGGGGCTGAATCCCTCGACGGGAAGAGAGCTTCGTCCGCCATTCGTAATCCACTCGCGCACAAATGTTGCTGTTCCTGGAGCGAGCAGAATCCCGTTGCGGTAATGGCCCGTAGCAACAATGAGACGCTCGATATTCGTCGGGCCCAGCAACGGCAGATGATCGGGTGTGTCCGGCCGTAAACCGGACCACGTTTCGACGACGGGGGCCCCGTCGAAGGCAGGAGCGAGCTCGGATACCGCGCGAAGAATCCTGCGTAGTCCAGCCGGCGTCACCACCTTCTCGAATCCTGCGTCCTCGAGCGTGCTTCCCGCAATCACGCGCCCGTTGTTCCATGGCACCATGTATCCGAGCTCGCAGCGCACGGTGTGCCGCAAAGAATGCGACCCCATTGCAAGCGCGAGCATCTGTCCACGAATCGGCCGGGTTGGTACGAGATTTTCGACGCTACCGACCTGCGCCGAGAAACAGCCTGCTGCAAGCACCACATGGTTGGCGAGAATCGTCTCTCTGGGGGCGATCGCCGCTTTTTTGGCACAGCCGGACGCAACCGGAGCGACGACGACACCTTCGACGCCTGCTCCATTCTTCAATATCGAGACGACTTCCGTCTCGGCGCGAATCTCAGCGCCGTGCAGCTCCGCAGCTCGAAGCACTGCGTCCATCAACTCCCGGACATTCACGCGGGCCTCATCTGGCAGCAATACCGCGGCGCGCACGCCTGGTCCGAGTTCCGGCTCCAGACGGCGCGCCTGATCGCCCGACATCGCACGAGCCTCTATTCCCAGGCGGCTTATATTGGCCGCCACTTGATCTCGCTTCTCCTCGGCGTCCGAGCCCAGAAACAGCTCGAGTGCGCCGTCGCTAGCATATCCGGTTGTCTTACCGGTTGTGGTTTCCACCGCGGATATGAATCCTCGGTAAAGCGTCGAACTGGCTTTCGCAAACGGGACGAGCTGCACGTCTTCCGGAAGATGGGGCGAAGGAGAAAGCATCCCGCCCGCCGCCCAAGACGCCTCCCGGCCGGGTTTCTGCCGGTCCAGCAGGACGACACGGAGCCCGTGCCGTGCCAGCTCGAAGGCGATCGAGCCGCCGATAATGCCGCCGCCGATGACAGCGGCGTCATAAGTCTTCATGCTTCCTCCGAAGCCATCATTTCGGACTCACATCCACAAGAGCGCTCGGGCTGCGTGTCCGGAACGCCGGTTGCACGATCGGCTCTCGAGAACCGGCGTGAGCCTTCCCCGTGAGACCTGCGCCTCCACCATCCACAGCACAGTTATCAAGCCATGTAGTAAACCTGGCGCGGATTCAGGCTAACCTGTAGCACCGTAACTGTAGCGGAGGGATGCTCTCAACTCAATCGCAATTCTGTCCCTGGGCGAAGGCTTCAAGTCCAATGCTCGTGGGTCTGCTCGTTAGCGGGAAGTCAATCGGCGGCTGGAGTTCGAGTGTCTCTGTCGGCCGATCGGATTTCGTGCACGATGGAGTCGAGAGTCTTGGCGAATTCGCCCGGTCGAAGGGCAGCCATACCCAGGCATTTCTCTCCATGCAGCACGGCAGGCAGCCACCAACAACTGTGCTCAACGAGATGGGAGCGGAACAGGCTGGCGGATGATTCGATCACTCGATTCATCAGCGTATGGAGCCCGTCCGCCCGGTCACTGCAAAGCACCAAATCGAACGGCTGCTTAGCAAGGAGCTGAGCTCCTTCCGGATAAGACCGTACAAACCTGCATTCGCATCCGCGTTGCTCTAGAAGTCGCGAAACAGACGAAAATCCCATCGCAGTTTCGGCCACTATGAGAACCCTGGCAGACTTGCTCTTCATGGCGGATTCCTCTTGCTCGTCCTCAGCTGATCGTGCGACCCGTTCAACCCGTGAACGGCCGGAGAAAGGTTACGTGCGGTGACTATACGATTTCCTGCCCCCCGGGAATCTTGGGAACCGGGGGGCTGGAAAGAGAAGGACCCTGCCGGGCTGCCTGTCGCCTAGCCGATCTATTCCTGTCCCCGCCCCAACAACATCATCAAGCGCCTACCACGCTCTCTAGCGCTGCTCGGTTTGGAATCGTTAGAGTTGAACCTTTCAGCGCGACAAGGTGCCGGTTCTTGAATTCACTCAGTGTACGAGTGACGGTCTCACGAGAGCTGCCGATGAATTCCGCGATTTCTTCGTGGGTCAGCGGCAACTTCACCGATGCCCCATTCCTCGAGTGCTCTGCTGCAGCGGACCAATCCAGGAGCAGCTTGGCAAGCTTCGCGGGTGCGGATCCGGAGAGCCCCACCGTCCGCAGTTGCTCGCAGGCGCCGTGGTAATTGGAGCTCAATTGCGTTACGACATTCTGATAGGTCTCCGGGTGCTGCGCGAGAAAGCGTATAAATTCTTCCCGACGAATGAAGCCGACCTGACACGGATGCAGCGTCTCGGCTGTCACTTCGTATGGCTTGTTCGAAAGCACAGCCATCAAACCCAGAATGTCGCCTGGCTTGGCGATTCTCAGTATCAGTGTCTTGCCTTCGCTCGAGCTGATCGTCAGCTTTACCTCTCCTTCGCACAGCACGAATACGCCGCGAGGGTCCTGGTTCTCGATGAATAAAATTGCGCCCTCCGGATAGGCAGAGTCAGATTTCACCGATTGAAAATCCTTCATAGCCTTGGGCGACATTCGGCAGAAGAAACCCGGTCGGTTCGGCTTGCACATTTGGCAGTTTTCGCTCATTTCGAAACCGTAAGGCCCACGCATGTTACCTTCCCTCCTTGCATTGCAATCTGCCCATACGCTTTGCCGTCTCCACGAAGTATCTGTTCATCGGCGTATCGGCACGAAAATCGGCGTTGGTCTTTTTGTGTATTTCGGCGAGGACGCGTGTTCCATCCGCGTCGATGTGTGTGACTCCGGACAAGTCAACCAGCAGCCTCTTCGACCCGAGGGAAAGCGCCAGACTCTCCCATGCCCGTTGAAATTCTGTTGTGGAGGTTCCGGCAACCCTTCCTTCTAGCTTGAGCGTGGTCACGTCCCAGTCCTCTTGGATTGTGATCTTGAGCGTCATCTTCGATCGTCCATGACTCCACGCTCGATGTGGTTAGGGCACGTCCGGTGCCAAGCTCAGTGTCTTCGGTCGAGATGAGGTATTTCTAAGATAAGCAACAATTTGGAAGGGGAAACCGGGCCAAGTGATACAGATCACAGCATGTTGTGACGACGAACACTGACGAGATTGCGTCGCCGATGACTAAATATAGTCTTCTCGGCTAATCCCGAGTTTTCTCATTTTGGAATTCAGCGTGGTCCGTTTTAGGCCTAGGCGGGCGGCGGCACCGCGGGGCCCCGCAATCACGCCCTTGCTATCCCGCAGTACTCGAACGATGTGGTCTCGTTCTGTGGTTCGCAGTGTCGTGTCGTCGTGGGAGGCCACGCCGCCAGGGACTTCGAGCTCAGACAGTGGCGCTTGCAGTACTGGACCTCTGGAGAGGATCACAGCCCGCTCGATGAAGTTCTCAAGTTCCCGGATGTTTCCCGGCCAATGCCAATGTGCGAGAGCCTTCATTACCCCAGCCGGGATCGTCTCTATCTTTTTGTTCAATTTTCGCGCATGCCTGGCGACGAAATAACGAACGAGCAGAGGGATGTCTTCTCGCCGTTCGCGCAACGGGGGCAGCGTGATCGGAAAGACCTTCAAGCGGTAGTAGAGGTCGCTTCGGAATTCCCGGTCCGCAACCATCCTGCTGAGATCGCGATTCGTAGCGGCGATGAGCCGGGCATTCACGGGAATCGTGCGCGTGCCCCCGAGCCTCTCGAACTCCTTTTCCTGAAGGGCCCGCAGAATCTTGGGTTGGAGTTCCAGAGGCAGGTCTCCGACTTCATCCAGAAAGATGGTGCCCTCGTGGGCCAGCTCCAGACGGCCGATCTTCTGGGAGAGGGCGCCGGTAAACGCGCCCTTTTCGTGGCCGAAAAGCTCGCTTTCAAGCAGGCCAGTAGGAATGGCGGCGCAGTTCAATTTCGCAAAGCTTCGCTCCCGCCGGGAACTGAGGCGATGAATCGCTCGGGCAATCAAGTCCTTTCCCGTGCCCGTTTCTCCGAGAATTAAGACCGTAACATCCGTCGCCGCGACGGTCTCGACTTGCTTCAGGACCCTCCGTAATTCGACGTTCTCTCCGATGATGTCCTCGAAGCCATGCTCGATGTGGAGTTCCTCCTCGAGGTAACGCTTTTCTTCCGTCAGCTTCTCGCTCAGTTGCGCGATCTGACGGAATGTAAGGGCGTTGTCGACGGCCATGGCGATCTGACCGGCGACCCTGGTCAGAACGTTGACGTCCTGTTGCGTGAACGCGGCCTCACGCCGGCTCGCGACCAGCAGTGTGCCGAGCGCCCGGTCTCTGCTGATCAGAGGTATCCAGCAGCCCGACTTGAGACCCGCCGAGTTTAAGTGCGCGAAAATCGCCGGAGAGAAAAATGTCTGTTTCAGAAACGATTCAAGAATCAGCGGCTCCCCGGTCTTAGACACCATTCCGGCCACAGAGCCTTCCATGGGCAGGACCACGGTCTCATCCGGTGAGGGAGCCG